>JAQVLM010000361.1 GCA_028704125.1 Opitutales bacterium | reverse complement strand
CGGTGTCAGCGACCTGATCATCGGGCTTACAATCGTGGCTATCGGCACTTCCCTACCGGAACTCGCATCATCGGTGGTTGCAGCACGCAAGAATGAGCATGACATCGCATTGGGCAACATCATCGGATCCAACCTCTTCAACACGCTTGCAGTCGTCGGCATCGCCGGCTCCATCAGCCCACTGGATGTAGAACCTGCTGTCATGACCCGGGACATCCCCGTGATGGCGGCCCTCACCCTTTCTCTCTTTGCCATGGGATTTGGATTCCGCGGCAGAAACGGCAGAATAAACCGTGCGGAAGGAGCGCTACTGCTACTGTCTTTCGTCGGCTATACGACTTGGCTCATACTGGTGGCGAGCGGAGTTGTCGGACAATAATCCAATACTGCCTTCATGGCGGAAACCCATCATTCATCAATGATTGGCGTTCGTTCCGGGATGACTTCCCTATCGAAAAGACTTGCAGTTCAAATGGGCTTGGAAGGATAGTGAATCTTCCAGGCGCAGCATGCCCCAAATGCGGATGGTTTGTCTGCGGTTTGTTTTTGCTTTGCACCCCATTGAACAACCATGAATCCTGTATCCGGCTCTCGGCGATTCCGTGCCATTCTGTTGAAATCCGTTTGCATCCTGCTCCTTTCATGCGGGACGGGTGCATCCCTCCATTCCCAGGATTTTTCCCTCATTCTCGAAAACCCTGAATTGGAGGCCTACCATGGCTGGATTCACTACCTTTCGCATGAGACCAAAATGGCCGTCGAACGCCATGGGGCGGGAAGTGAAGAAGCCCTCCGGCAATCGGACCGCCTGGTGGAATGGACCATCCGGATCCTGAATCAACCCAATCTCATCCATAACCTGAGAGGTGTGCATGAATGGGCCTACCAATCTCCGGTCGATGGGTCGGGGCAGCCATTTAAGATCATGATCCCGACCGACTACGATCCAAAGCGGCCGGCCGCGATCAACCTCTACATGCATGGCTACGCGGGAAACCATCTGGAGCACTCCACCGGAATAACCGACGCTCCCGGACAGTTCGAGATCGCGGTTCTCGGGCGCGCACGGGGCGGTTGGTATCAGGGGCTTTCGGAAGCAGACGTTTTGCACGTTCTGGAGTATGTGCAGAAAACGTGGGTTACCGACCCCGCCCGGGTTCACATCTGTGGCGGCAGCATGGGGGGCGGGGCCACCTTCAGGTTGGCCTCACGCCATCCCCACCTGTTTGCGTCCGGCAGGCCCACCTGCGGGTTTGCCGAAGACAAACCGCTCGCTAACCTCATCGACTTTCCACTGTATGCAACCCATAGCAAAGATGATCCGGTGGTTCCAGCTCTCCACTCGATCGGCCCCATGAACTGGATTATCAACCATGGTGGGAGGGCTATCCTCGACCTCACCGATGGGCTTGGACACGCTGCATGGGATTACTCCGAAGGCAACACACGCGGCACCGAATGGGCCCTCAGACAAATCCGGCCGGATCCGCGCGAAGTCGCTCACATCGACTACACTGCAACCGATGGCAATGCGACCTCCTCCTGGTGGGCCTCCATTGCGGAGTGGGGAAACCTTGAAGGTTCAGCCCGCTTTGTCCTCAACGCGGGGACCGACGGCACCCTCCACGCTCACCTTTCGAACATCCAAAGCCTGCGCATCAACCTGACTCAATCCCCATACCACCAGAAGAAGCTCTCACGCTTTAGCGTCAACGGTGGATTACCGGTTTCGGTTCCATCCAACCTGGCTGGAGACATCATCTACCTGACACTCAAGGATGATGGGAATTGGGTAGCGGAAAATCAGGCTCCCGCTCCGGAACTTGCGAGAACACGAGCCCCGGGCAGCGCATGGCTACTATACAACGGGGAACCGCTCATGATTGTGAGAGGAACCTCAGACAAGCCTCCCATGGTCGATGCCATGCGTCAGGCGGCCGAAGCAGCCGCCCGCAGTCCTCACCCCACTTGGCGGTGGAACTTTGATCCAAACGATGCAGGCGCAGAAGGAGTTCCCCACACCCACCTGCTCTACGGAAACCTTCCCGTGAAAGCCGATACGGAAATAACCGATGAAGATATTTCGAGCCATCATCTTGTCCTGATCGGAAATGCTGCCCAAAACACCCTCGTTGCAAGACTTGCGCTCGACCTACCGGTTAAGATCGTCGAAGGGTCCATCCGGTGCTCGGATGGTTGGCAAACACCCGCCAAAGGTCGAGCCTTCGCGGTCACCTTCCCAAATCCAAGAGCACCCCAATTCCTGATTCACTGGTATGCTGCCGAAGATATGGTGGCCTACGCGCCTGACCCAATTGCCCACAAGATGATCGCCGGAACCTATTTTGGAGCGGATTTCGCAGTTGCTGAAATCGATAAACCCGCGCTGGTCGCGACCCGCCGCATGGACTCACAATGGAAATGGATGGCTCCGGATGAAACGCTCGATCCTGCGCTTTCCAAGCGAATCCGCACTCACGGAGACCTCCGCCAGCTTGTCTCACAGGCGATGATCCTCGAGACCAACAGCGACTACGCCATCGTGCACTCGGAAATCGATTCCAGTCTTGAAGCACTGATCCCCGGAAAAGCAACCCGCAGCACCGTGACCGCCCCACTGGTAAACCAGCATTTCGCGGTAATGGAACTCCCCGCAACCGATCTCATAGCCGTCGCCAATCTACTGGCCACCACCAAAGGATGGAGGGCTTCCGCTTCGGTTTATCCCCGTGTTCTCGAAGCAACCATGGACAAAGATCGACTTTATCGGGTTGCGATCACAACAGAAGCGGTTTGGCCATTCAACAGCGTTGGCAAAGTAATGCCCCTTTCCTACAAACAATGCGAAGGGACACTACCGGAAGCCATTGTAAAGCATTGGCATCACATCTCGAGGTAAGTCACTTTCTATACAGGATATCGCGGTCTACGATACCTGCCCGCCCGGGATACGCGGAAGCGGATCAATGGTTATGCGCGATCGGATCCGGTTTTCCCTTTCCGGGTTAATGCGGCTCGACTCCGTGCAAATAGGATCAAAAACAAACAAGCCGGTAACACAGCGGTAACACAGCATAACTAGGCTCGGGACATCCAAACAAAAAAGGAGTGTCCCTATGAAAAAGAAAAACTTCGTTGCTGAAACTGTGGTCATCGCGATCGCAATCCTGATTGTGAACTCCGGATTCATGGCGCTTTCCTCCGGGAGCCGGTGGGCCCAAATCCAACACCCGGATTCCCGCGTCACCGACACGTCTGGCACGGGCATTGAGAACCCGCAGGATTTCGACATCATGCTCTGGGACGACTGCAACGAAACCGTATCCAAAATCATCCGCACGATCTATGTGAGGACCAACACCCTCCAACGCGCACAACGCAGATCGATCCGATAGAGCAGCCCTGTTCCGGCTCAGAACCGGCTGTTCTCCATCGAGCATTTCCAATCGCCATGAAAACACATTGTATTCTCTTCACCTCAGCAATTCTGTGCCTGTCAGCTATTACAGCAGCCGCACAACTCACTCCCACCATCGGCATAGGGGGCGAATTCCTGCAATCCAGCAAGACCGGGTTCGATGCGTCAAAGGATAGGTTCACCCTGCGGAAAGCCTCTGCCGAAATCGCTTACACTCAACCTTACGGCATTGCCTCATCTGCCACCATCGGATGCAGCGTCGGACGGCTCGACTACGATTTCGACAAAAACGCCTTCAACAACCTGTTGTGGGAGAAGATCAACGAGTTCAACGCCATGATGATGGTAAGCCACAACATCAACGCATCCTGGAATGCAGTCGGGCTCGGATTCATCCGCAGTGCATACGACACCGAATGCCGTTTTGAGGACAGTATCACATGGGGCACCGGACTCGGGTTCCAACACAACGTGTCCGACACACTGTCTTTCGTCTACGGATTGGCTTATCTGACCCGTCTTGAAAGAGATGGTCTGATTCTCCCTGTATT
>JAQVLM010000360.1 GCA_028704125.1 Opitutales bacterium | reverse complement strand
GGATCAGCGTGAACCCCTTGCTGGCGCCAGGGCGGATCCGCCTGACTGCGATGGAACCGGATCTCATAGGTCAAGCTCCATTCGCGCATTGGAAAATGGATCGTACATAATACGTGAGGGAACACGGTCCCCCCTTCCATGATCCACTTCCACAACACAACCCGTCGCGTACCCGCCCGGCCAAAACTCCATCCAATCGAGCACATCAGGCGACAATTCCACTCCCGAAGCCCAAACGCCGGCGGAACGGTAAGGCTGAGCCTGCACTTCACGGAAACGCACCATGAGCTCATCCCGTTCGTCCTCAACCGGAACCGAATAGCTTCCCAACTCTACGCCCTGTGAATTCGTCAGCAACAACGCCCGCCTCTCCACATCATAGGACAAACGCACTTTGCTCTTCCCGGTAACGGCCGCCAGACGCGCCTGCTTGACCGCCCGATCCACCACTTCTTCCGCTGTGGGCTCATTCATGCCATCGATCAAACGCTCGGCATTGCTCACGAACAACGTGGTTCCGATGACGATTATGGCCAGCACCAGCAGAATCTCCACCAGCGAAAACGCCGGACTCGCCATTCTACGCCTGAGAACTGCCATTGATTTCCCGGAACTTGTTTTTTGAAACAAATGCGGCCTTCCCCTCCATGCGGATACCGGCATTGCGATGCTGGAAGCGCCAACCGCGATCAGGGCATTTCCTGTTTCTGCCAGTTTCCGATGTCATCGGGAGTCCCGTCCATTCCGTCGGGCCCAACCGACCAGAGATCGTATCCCCCTTGATTCTTTTCACCCGGGAAACGGTATCGGTAGGCGTTTTTCCACGGATCAAGCGGCACCTGATCCACATAAGGACCCTTCCACGATTTGCCTACGGTCCCGGGACGCTTCATGAGCACATCCAGCCCCTCACTCGAGGAGGGATAGTTACCCACATCGAGACGATACTTCAGCAACGGGGTTTTGAAGGTCTCATTCACCTGGAAACCCGCGACCTTCTCCTGCGTATCCCCGAAAATCTTGTCGATGTTCATGATCCCTATGGTCGCAAGGATCATGATAATGGCCAGGACCAGCAGAATCTCAACCAAGGTAAAACCGGCACCCGCATGACGCGACATGCCTAAACTTCCAAATCTCTTCATTCGACTATCGTTTTTCATACATCGGATTTCTGTCATCTTGCACATTCCGCTCATGCTGTCGAGAAATACGTCAGCATCGCAGAATCCAGCCGTTCGGCATCCATATGCTGAGAATACCGCGCCCATCGGGATGTTCAAAAAACAAAAACCGCAGCCCGCCTTCAAGCGGAACTGCGGAAATCCAATCGGATGATGAAGCAACGGGACGGACCCCTCAGATGAAAACCGTCCCGGCCAAGCGGACTACCTGCGGATCAACCCAAGGTCACTTCAACCTTGAGGGTCTTTCCATTGGCAAGAGGCAAAAGGTTGCCGGACACCAACTGGCCATCCACACGAACCTCTTTCACTCCGCGGCACACCTTGGCAGGGTTCCGGACCGCAATGTCATATGCGGTTCCCCGGTAGCTGCGCTGTGCGGTGAAACCGTCCCAATCATTCGGAATACAGGGATCAATGCGCAGGCCCGTGTAGTCGGGCTTCAAGCCCAGAATCGACTGGGTGATCACCACGTAGCTCCAGGCGGCGGTTCCGGTCAGCCATGAATTCTTGGCCTCCCCGAAAGTCGCGGCATCCTTACCAGCCGTCATCTGCGCATAGACGTAAGGCTCACTCCGGTAGAGGTCGATCTTGTCTTCCTTGGCGGCCGGATTGATGCTCAGGTAGTATTCGAAAGCGCGGTTGCCCTCTCCCAACATGGTCCATGCGATGTGGATCCATGTGTTATTGTGGGAGAAAATGCCGGCGTTTTCCTTGTAACCCGGGGGATAACTGGTGACTTCACCCAACTCGAGGTGGTAGTCCTTGTAAGCCGGTTGTTGCAGCACCACGCCATTCTCAGTGTAGAGGTGCTTGTGCACACTCTCGAGAGCGGTCTTGGCACGCCCGTTTTCCAAGCCTGCACCTCCCATAACACACCAGCCCTGGCTCTCGATAAAGATCTTACCTTCCTCGCAAACCTTCGAACCAACCGGACGGCTCTGAGCGTCGTAGGCACGGGTATACCACTCGCCATCCCACGCCTGGGTTTCCACCGTTTCGAGCATATCCGCATAGTGTCCGCGAATCCGCTTGGCGTCACCATCCCGCTTCATGAAATCATAAAGCCCGGCCAGTTCCTGCGATGCATAGAGGAAAAGCCCGGCAATCATCACCGACTCGGCCTTCGACCCCGCCACATCCCCGGCCGTCTGGAAAGATTCATTGGGTTCCTTCGAGAAACAGTTCAGGTTCAGGCAATCATTCCAGTCCGCATGCCCGATCAAGGGAAGCCGGTGAGGGCCACGGTTGTTCAACGTGTAGGAAACACTGGTCTCAAGGTGATGCAGCAGATCGTCTCCGCTGTCCGGCGTATCCGCATAACCGATCTTCTCGGACAGGATACTCACGTCGCCGGTTTCCTTGATGTAGGCGCAAGTGCTCAGGATCAACCAGAGATGGTCATCGTAGAAATCGCCCCCGATCTCCTTGTTCCCTTGCTTCGTGAGCGGCTGATACTGATGGAAACACAAGCCGTTTGACATCTGCGTCTTGGCGATGTCGAGGATGCGTTCGCGGGCACGCTCCGGAATGATGTGAACAAATCCGAGCAAGTCCTGGTTGCTGTCGCGATATCCCATGCCCCGGCCGATTCCGGTCTCGTAGCCGCTCGCCGAACGGGACAAGTTGAAGGTCGCCATGCACTGCACCTGATTCCACACATTCGCCATGCGGTTGGCGATCGGGCTAGGGGTATCGACCTGAATTTTTCCAAGCCAATTGGACCAACGGCTCTTCAGGGCGGCAAAGGCCTGATCAACAGCTTCGATCGAGGCATACTTCGCCATAATCTGGCGGCCCTTGGCCTTATTCAAAACCATGGGCTTTTCAAACTTCGGCAAGTCACCCTGCTCCACATAGGCCAGGATGAAGGAAAACTCCCGCTTCTCTCCCGGAGCCAACTTCAGGTTGATCTGGTGCGCCCCCACCGGCGACCACCCGTTGGCATGGCTGTTGGTGCATCCGTTTCCAAGCACCGCTTGGGGTTCATGGAACCCGTTGTGCACTCCGATAAAGGCATCGCGGCTGGTGTCAAACGCATCCACCTTGTGGGTGCATCCAAACAACGCATAGTGACTGCGGCGCTCGCGGTATTCAGTCTTGTGGTAGATCACGCCATTCTCAATCTCAACCTCTCCGATCGAAAAGGTCCGCTGATAGTTGGTCATGTCATTTAGCGCCTCAAAGAAACAGAATTCAGTGAAAGAGAATAGGCTGATCTCCTTCGTCTGGTCTGAGGTGTTGGTAACCGTGGTGCGCCAGATTTCAAGGTTCTCATCCAGCGGCACAAAAAACAAAGCGGATACTTCAACCCCGTTCTTCTTGCCCGTGATCCGCGAATACCCGGTCCCGTGACGGCACTCGTAGGAGTCGAGCTCGGTCTTGACCGGCTTCCATCCAGGATTCCACACCGTATCGCCATCTTTCACATACAGATAACGCCCGCCGACATCCATCGGGACGTTATTGTAGCGATAGCGGGTCAAGCGCCTCAGCTTGGCATCGCGGTAAAAACTGTATCCCCCTGCAGTGTTGGTGCACAGCCCGAAGTAGGCGTCCTGCCCAATGTAGTTGAGCCAGGGCAACGGAGTGTCTGCACGGCGGATTACGTATTCGTTATTCTGGTCGTCGAAGGAGCCGTAGGGGTTCTTACTCATAGAACGCCAATCTAGACCCCCCGCGAGGTTTTAATCAATAACCGAAGGGCGTTGGAGGGGGTCTGAGACCCCGATTCGTTGCTCATACATATGAACCCACAGGCAGCTCCCCTACCCATCCGGATCCTATTCCCGCCACAGTTCCCGCATCC
>JAQVLM010000021.1 GCA_028704125.1 Opitutales bacterium | reverse complement strand
ACGGCATCCGCGATTCCGTTTGCGCATGCCATGATCCTCCGGGCAGCGTCATCCAGTTCATCTGCGGATTTTCATCGGTCTCCTCGCGGGCCGCTTGTTTGAGTGCGTCGCACACTTCCTTGAGCGGCAGCAGCATGGTGTTTTCGATCCAGAAGGGCTCCATGAGCCGATGCATGGTCTTGCGGGTCAGGAAACGGCTCGCGATGCTTTCAAAGAAAGTATCCGAGCAATCGAGTGCGGTCACGACGCTGTTCAATCGTTGCTCCTTTCCACGACCCACCAATAAGCCCCGGTTCTTTTCGGGATTGAAGGCGCGCAGTAACGCACGGCGCACCGAGATGTTGGAGACCGAAAGCCCGAAATGCTCCGTGGCGACATCCGGAATGGTGTGGGCTTCGTCGAGCACCACCCGGTCATCCGGGAAGAGAATTCCCCGGGTGTCCTTGGGTGGACGGAAACCGGCATGAATCAGCGAAAACAGCAGGGCATGGTTGACGATCACCACATCGGATTTGTCGATCGAAGCCTTGGCCCTTTGGTAAAAGCAGGATTCCGGGCTGCAATGCTTGCGCGAGCAGGCGCTTGAGTCGGCATTGATCTGTTCCCACAGGTCGGGGTCGGGGGCCGGATGCAGTTCATGAACCAGTCCGGTCTTTGAGCTTTGGGCCCACTCCATGATCCGTTCCATTTCGGCCCGCTCCTTCTCCTTCATCTTGGACGCATGATCGCGCATCCACTTTTCCATGCGGCCGTTGCAAAGGTAATTGGATTTGCCGACCAGCTGGGTGGCCTGAAATGCGGCATACTTTGAAAGGGTCGGATCCGACTCGAAGATTTGACGGCAGAGTTTGAGGTCCTTATTGAGAATCTGGTTTTGGAGGGCGATGGTGTGCGTGGAAACCACGAGCTTGCGCTTCTCCTCCACCGATTGGATAATACCGGGAATCAGATAGGCAAGGCTCTTGCCGACTCCCGTTCCTGCCTCGAACAGAAGCGATTGATTGGCCAATACCGCTTCGGCGACCGCCAGTGCCATGTTTTCCTGTTGCGGGCGATGCTCCAGTCTCAGCTTGTCGCAGAGGATTCCGGTGTCGCCAAAGACTGCCTTTGCGAGTTCGATGACTTGCGGGTTGGGAGCCGAAGCTTTTTCAGTGAATGCGTCCTGTGCGAAACCGATCACGGGTGTGGAGAAGAATGGAGGCGCGTGTCAGCGCCAGTTAACGGGTAGAGGTTTCCGGGATTTTTGACGGGGTGTCAATCCCGGCAGTCCGGAAAGCGGGTGGGCCCGGTCGTGCTGATGGATCCATTCGCGTGCCTTGAGCTGAAGTGCGGACCATCGGTCCCATGGGAATTCGGGGGCATGAGCGATCTGTCGCAGGATGCTCCTCCACTCAAGCTGAATGCGCTCAATATCCCCGGTTTTGACGTCTTCGCTGAGGAACCCTGCGAGTGATTTCGAGTCCGAACAGGTTTGGTAGATCAAGTCGGATGCCCCTTCGCCGTATTCCTCGGGAACCCCCATCTTCAGATAGCCCGGGTAGGTTGCGTTCCCATAGGTCTCGCGGGATACATAGCTGAGGCGAGACCCGAGATCACCGATGGAATCAAAGCGATGCCCGGATCTGAGGTTGGCCCAATCCCAGACCAGCGCCTCGATCGGGTAGTCTTTGGCTTCGAGAGCGGCAGCAATGGCGAGTCCCTCACCATGATTGAAAAAGCTGAACAGGACCCCTCTGCGGGTGGGTTGTGCATCCTTGTCAATGAGCCCGAGGCTATGCCAGATGTGGGCAATCGCTCGCCGGGACTCGCTGGTAGACGCCGGCCTTTGGAGTTCCCGTATGCTGGTCCGTGTGAAGCCGTCGATCACCTGGCGCTCGGGAGGATTGAAGAGCAGGCGGTTCCTGCGATCTTTGCGGGCAAGAATCCGCGAAGTGGAGAGATCGATCCGTGCGTAGAGGGTTCCGCCGCGTTCGACCAGGGCATGCAGGGATCCGCCTGAGGTGATCAGCGGCAGACTGTGGATGAGATGCGGCTCGATTTCCTCGAGGGTCAGAAACTTCGGCACCTGGACTTTGCGAAGGTCTCCCTTCCCAAGGGTTGCCTTCAATCGCGCACGGTAGCTTTTGGTCAGTTGCAACTTGTTGTGTTCGGGTTTGCGCGGGAAGTGCGCGACGGCCCACTCCTTGCCGTATATCTTGTGTCCGTTGGTGTTGCGGAAGAGCAGGCATGTGGATCCTGTGTCACTGAAGCGGAGGGCATCGGCCACCTGATTCGAGTGTTTCCATGAGCCGCGATGATGGAAGAGGGTGTGTTCGAGCGATGCGGGGACCGGGCCTTTTCGTCGTTCCCATTGATCTTCCGAGTTCAGGATCTCGATTACCGTGTTGGCGTCATCGGGAAGAATGGAGGCCCGTGGCAGTTGTGTCTCCGGGGTGGCCGCAACATTGGAGTCTTCCGGACAAATGGCATCAAACCCGAGCGAAACCGGAGCGTCTGAAAAGAGTGAGCGGGCAAGCCGCTCGGCCGCGTCCTGAGGCTTGCCGTCGTCGGTTGGCATGCGCTGCATGATCCCCAGGAAGGATGGCCAGTCGATCTGTGGCGTGCGCCTCAGGTGGATGGGAGCGGCATCTTCGAGCCTTGGTTTCCCGGGCAGGGTGAGGATGTAGCCCCGCTCGTCCAACCCCCGGCGACCGGCTCGCCCGAACATTTGGAGCAACTCGTCGGCTCGCACCATCGAGACTTGTTCATCTTGCCGGTATTCGCGGTCGGCCACGATTACCGAGCGCATGGAAAAATTGATCCCCGCTCCCAGACCGGTTGTGGCGACCACTACCCTCAATTGGCCCGCTTTGGCGAGCGGTTCGATGAGACCGGCTCTTTGCCGGTAGCTCAACCCGCTGTGGTGGAAGGCGATCCGGTTGCGCAGGAGTTTGGAGAGGGTGTCTCCGGCGAGCATCGATTGCTCAGGGCTGAGTTCGAGCGGATCATCCTGAGGGAAACTGGCGGCGAGCTGGCGTGCGATCCGTTCACTGTCTTTGCGGTGGGGAGCAAAGAGGAGGACAGGACCCAGTCCGGCGTTGAGGGCCCTTGCAATGTGTTCCGGCCAATACCCGAATATGCTTTTGGGGATGCGGTTGGTGAGGCCTTCGAGGTAGACTTGCTCTTGCGGAACCGGACGCTCGCGGTGCCGGATCAATCTCGCTTTGCGCCCGATGCGCTGGAGCCATTGGAGCAGGGTTTCAGGGTTGCCCACGCTTCCGCTGAGCAAGAGCAGCTGGGTGGATGGGGCGGCCAGAATGATCGCCATCTCGTAGTTGATCCCTCGCGATGGGTCCGCGATCATCTGGTATTCGTCGATCACGATTACGGCGGGGGAGTGACCGCGCTGGAGCCGGGCTTTTTGGGTTTCGAGTGTCGCGATCAGGACCGGCGCATCGAGGTTCTCGGCGATGTCGCCGGTGGAGATGCCGACATTCCATTTCTTCGCCTGCCATTCCATCAGTTTGTCGTTTGCAAGCGCACGGGTTGGAACCGTGAAAACCGCCTGTCCACGGACAGCTCCACTCTTCATGAAGAGCTCAAATATGAAGGTCTTGCCTGCGCCAGTGGGGGCATCCACGATCACGTCCCATCCAGCCTGAAGGGACCGGACAGCCTCCTGTTGCCAGAGATCGGGGATCGTCAACGAGAGATCGAGCGACTGGCCTTCAAATGGAGCGGATGCGATGGTGTCCCTTGGCACGGATGTTATGGTTGAATCGGTTTCAGGTCGAATGCACGCCAGCCCGGCGGGTTATTTCCGATACAACAAGGTAAAGATCGTTTTTTTCAAGCATTCCAAGCAAGGTCCCGGTTTTGGAGTCGGTTACCGGAAGGGCGGAATGTTTGGTTTCGGAGAAGGTGCGGAGGGCGTGCGGGAGGTCGAACGTGGCATCGAGCGTGGGAATGTCATCCCGCAGGATGTCCCGCGCAATGATCGAATCTGCCAGCGCCCTTTCTTTAAGGTAGGGGCGTACGTCTTGCAATAGAATGGACCCGAGGAAGTGTCCATTCTGATCCGTCACCGGCAGCATCCCTTCACTGGCACGAAGGAAACGGGTCGCAACTTCACCGAAACTGCTCGATGGATGCGTCTGGGAGGCTTGGGGTCGGACAATCTCGCTGACGGTGAGGGTGGCGATGTCCTTATCGAATACGCTTCTGGGTCCGGACTGGAGGGATTCGAGGTAGAGAGATGCCCCGCCGAGCCCGCGGGCGATGGAGTATGACAGAAGTGTGGCCACGGTCAGCGGGATCAGAATTCCCGGGTGCAGGCACATCTCAAACAACAGGAACACCGCCATAAAGGGTGCGTGCGTTGCCGCGGCCAGGAAGCATCCCATTCCGACGAGTGCAGCCACTTCGGGAGGAATCAGCCCGAATCCGAGGTGGTGGAGCAGGACGCTCCAGAGGTATCCGATGGAAGCTCCCACCAGCAGGGAGGGTGTGAAGACGCCTCCGACCGTTCCGGAGCCGAACACGATGGTCACGGCGAGCACCTTGAGCAAGGCCAGCATGGCGATGGTCTCCCATGTGAACCTGCCGTCGAGCATCCCGCGAATGACGCTTTGACCGTTTCCGGCTACTTCCGGGTGGAAGGCTGCAATGAGGCCAAAAAGCAGTCCTCCAAATCCCAGTTTGATTGGCAATGGAAGGCGGATCGGGGCAAAGAGGCGTTTGCCTGTCTTGAGGGTTGCTATGAAGAGGGGGGCCGCAAAGCCGCAGACCGTTCCGAGTGTGGCGAACAGGACGACTGAGGCGAACCCGGAGTCGAAGGGGATGTCGATCGCGTAGGATACCAGATTGGGGTCGATCGCCCGTATGGTGATGGTTGAAGCGACGCTGGCTGCCAGCAGGGGGCCAAGGCTTTCCACCGCGATCGATCCGATGATGATCTCAGCTACGAAGATCGCGCCTCCGATCGGAGCGTTATAGGCCGCCGCAACCCCGCCCGCGGCTCCGCATGCTACCAGGAGTCGCAGCCGGGCGGGTGGTTCTTTCAGCAGCCTGCCCAGTAGTGAAGCCCCCACCGCTGCGAGTTGGACGAGTGGACCTTCGCGCCCGATCGATACTCCTGAGCCGATGGAACAAGCCGCTGCAATGGATTTGAGAAGGCTGGGGCGCGCGGGTACGTCTCCGTTCCCCAGAGCGACGGCTTCCATGTAGTCGGTCGCCTTACGGTTGTCGATGCGTTTGCCCGCGGTCAGCAGAAGACCGGCAGCCACGCTCCCGATTGTCGGGATCAGGATGCGTTGCCATAGGCCGAGATGCAGGAAGGCATCCACATAGCCTTTGGAGGCGGTTCCGGTGAGCAAGTGGTGGATGCCGTGGACCAGTTCCTTGAAAGCGTAGGACGACAAGGCAGCGGTTACCCCGATGATCACCGCCAGTGCAAAAATGCGGTGGCTGGATCGTATGCGGGCCCTCGAGAGCAGGTTGAGTGCAAGGTAGACCCAGCGCAGTCGTTTGGAATCCCGGAGGCGTGATGCTGGTGTGGCTTCGGGGGACATCCGCTTAGGCAAAGAAGAGGAGAGTGGTTGGTGGTCCGTTTGGCAGTGTGGATCGGGGTTTCCGGTTGTAGTAGCATTCGGATGCCACAATCAATCAAATGCCCGATAGAACAGAAGTGAGGATTTGTGAGAAGGCTTCAGGATTGGCGGCTTCAAGGAGCCTGGATGCAAGATGTTGTTTTCTAAACCCGTGAGCGAAGGCTTTCATCACGCCCAGATAGGTTTCGATACACTGGGGAGGAATCCCCATGAGCAATACCAGGCGAACCGGTTTCCCGCTTGAATCCCAGAGGATCTCATGGTCGAGACGTCCTGCCGCCAACACCATTCCGGATACATTCCGGGATCGGGCATGCGGAATTGCCACGCCGTGCCCGATATGGGTGCTCGATTCCCTCTCGCGCAGGATGATCTCGTTCATCAAATCATCGGGGTTGGTGATCGCAGCATTGCCACTCATCCCATCCATCAGGATATGGATTGCTTCCTGTGCATTGGAGGCGATCAGCGGACAGAGGACATGATCGGGTCGCATGGGTGGCAAAGAAGGCCTGCTCATTATCACAGAAACAAACCGGAATGCGTCTCCCGGGTCAAGTGGGAATCCCCTTCCTGTAAGCTTTCAACAAAACCACGGCTCTTTGTTGTCAGTTTGTTTGACATTTTGTTACGGAACATGAAGCTATTGAGCAGAAGGGGGTAATATGAAGCGAAAACGAATCATTGTTGAGGATGGTGTATATCATTTGATGAGCCGTTGTTGTTTGGGCTCTCACTTGCTGAAGGATGAGGAAAAAGAGGTGTTCATCCGGATGATGCGCCGGCAGGCGGCGTTCTGCGGAGTGGATCTCCTGGCCTACTCAATCATGTCGAATCACTTTCACATTTTGGCTCATGTCCGGCATGAGAAGCCGCAGACGGATGAGGAGATATTGCGGCGTTTCCGTCTGCTGCATGAGGGCTCTCGTATCTCGCCGTATTCGATAACACCGGATGCGCTTGAGGAAATATTGGAACAGAACGATGATAAGGCTCAGCGTGTGCGTGAGGCACTGCTGGCGCGGATGGGGGATGTGTCGGTGTTCATGCGTGAGCTCAAGCAGCGTTTCAGTATCTGGTATAACCACCAGAATGGAAACCGTGGCACCTTGTGGATGGATCGCTTCAAGAGCCTCGTGGTGGAACCTTCGCTGCATGCGATGGCGACCGTGGCAGCCTACATCGACCTCAATGCGGTGCGCGCTGAGCAGGTGGATGATCCGGCAGATTACCGTTTCTGCAGTTATGCCGCTGCAATGGGGGGGAAGGCATCCGCGATGGAAGGCTACAGGCTCATCTATGGTGGCAGCAGCTTTACGGAAGCGATTGCAGCATATCGTTTGTGTCTGTTTGGAAAGGGTGCGAAACCGAAGGGTGAGCAGGATAAAGACCGCGGTGTGATCCCCGCTGAGAAGTTGGATGAGGTGATCCGCACCGGCGGTAAGGTGGAGATGTCGGAGTTACTGCGCCGCAGGGTTCGCTACTTCAGCGATGGGATGGCGATCGGCTCAAGGCTTTTCCTGAAGGAGATCTATGAGGAAAACCGGGATTGTTTCCCAGAGAGCCGGAAGGCCCGGTTTGCCTCAATGAAAGGCGCCGACTGGGGTGGACTTCAGGTGGTCCGGGACCTCAAGGTTAATCTTTTCGGGTGAACATCGTTCCTGATCCGGCTTCAAGAAGACGCATTCTGATACTCTGCTAATTCTCGTCCGACCACATGAATGGGGGTGGCCATCTGTCGATTAGGGCGGTTGATTGTCCTGTATTACATCGGGAATTTTGTTTGATCCGGTCACATGATTGTGCATGGAACTCAATGTTCTACCATCAAACTATCATCACAAACTATGAACATTAAATCCATTTATCGTCGGGTATGGTCATTTTCGTCATCGGCAATGCTTGTCGGGATTCTTGCAGGCAATCTGTGTCAGGCTGGAGACTGGACGCATGAGGCGTCGGTCTCGATCACCGGGAAGTCCGGGAACACCGAGAAGAACGACTATTCGGTCCGTGCCAAATCCGTTTGGGAAGAGGATGCCGAGCGTCTCGAGCTGACCGCATCTTACCAGTATGGGGAATCGACCATCCGCTTGCGTGACCCGGAAACCGGCGAGGAGTTAGGATCACTCACTGAGAAGAGCTCGGACGAACTGATCGGAGGGGCCCACTACACTCACATGTTTCAGGAAACCCTGGGTTGGTATGCGCGCGATGAGATCGAGCAAGACTCGTTTGAAAGCATCGATTTGCGCAATACCGCAGCAGCTGGTTTGACATGGGTGGCAGTGGATTCGCTGACGACCCGTTTCGAGCTGTCGGCCGGTGTGAGTCACCGTTACGAGTCATACGACATTGGCGGCAGCGAAAGCCTCATGGGTCTCGATCTCGGGATCAAGCACAAGTGGGAGTTTGCTTCGTGGGGCGTGGCCAACACCACGATCAGCTATACTCCAGCATTTGAAGACTTCGACAACTACCGGATCTCACATACCACGGATGTGGACATTCCCTTGGGCACATCTGATATGTGGAAGCTGCGTGTTTCGGTGATGAACCAATACAACAGCAAGCCCATCGGATATCAGGACGAACTCGATACCACCTGGGTGCTGGGTCTTCTGCTGAGCTGGAAGTGATCCCGCTCCCATTTCAAGGTTGAGGGATTTTGGGAACGAACCGGGTTAGGTTGCGGAGTCCGCTATGGCGGTTCCGGCGAGGTAGCCGGTGGTCCATGCGTTCTGGAAATTGTAGCCGCCGGTGATGCCGTCGATGTCGAGCACCTCGCCTGCAAAGTGCAGGCCGGGTGCAATCCGACTCTCCATGGTTTTCATGTTGACTTCGGGCAGCGGGACTCCTCCGGCGGTGACAAATTCTTCCTTGTTATTGCTCTTGCCATCGAAGAGTAGTGGACTCTCATGCAATGCATCGGCGAGGCTTTGTATACGGGCTTTGTTGAGGTCGCAGCACCTGAGATCAGCGCAGCTCTTGATCTCACAGAGGCGTTCCCACAACCGTTTGGGAACCCAAGGGACATCCGCGTTGGGGACTTTTCGGGTCGTTGCTTTCCGTATGATGTCGCCGAGGGTGTGCAGGATTTCCTCTTTTTGCAGGTCGGGAACAAAGGATACGTTGAGGGTGCCCTGATAGCCGGCACTGGCCAGATCCCGGGCGGCCCATGCCGATAGTTTCAGCATGGCTGGTCCACTCAGCCCCCAGTGGGTGATGAGAGCCGGACCGGTTTGCGAATAGCTGGATTCGGGTCCTTTCCAAGAAAGTCGAATGTTGAGGAAGGATAATCCTGCCAGGCCCTCCAACAACGGATCCTTGATGTTGACCGTGAAAAGTGAAGGAACCGGCGGGATAATCGAGTGCCCCGCGCCCGCTGCGAGCTTGTGTCCCTGTGGGGAGCCTCCGGTCGCGAGGATAATCCGGCGCGCCTGCAGGATTTGACCGGTGTTATCGTGAACCAGCCAGATCCCTTCGGATGGTTCGATCCGTGAAACACCGGTGCGGATGTTGGTGCGGATCTGGAGCTTGCTGAGGGTGTCCCGGAAGCAGTTGACGATGGTCATGGATTCGTCGCCCACGGGAAACACGCGGCCATCGTCCTCCGTGTGCGTGTAAACCCGGTGCTGTTTGAGCCATTCGATCATGTCGGACGGCTGAAATCGGCTGAACGGACCCCGGAGCTCACGGTGTCCTCTGGGGTAGGCATGGACCAGCACGGATGGATCAAACTCCCGGTGCGTGACATTGCACCTGCCTCCTCCCGAGATTCTGACTTTGGTGAGCGGTTGGCCGGTCGCTTCCAGTATTGTGATCCTCATACCTGGCCGGGCCTCTCCTGCAATGATGGACGCAAAGGTCCCGGCTGCGCCACCTCCGATGGTGACCACGTCCCATGGTTCGGTGCTCATGACGGTTGGGGTATATATCGCCAAAGGGTGTCCACCAAATCTTTCATGCGGACCGGCTTGGTGAGGTAATCATCCATTCCGCAGTCCAGGCAACGGTCCTTTTCCTCTCGCATGGCATGGGCGGTGAGCGCGATAATCGGTGTGTGGTTGCCTGCTTGTTCCTCAATTTTGCGGATGGCGCGGGTGGCATCGTATCCATTCATTTCCGGCATCTGCACGTCCATGAGAATTGCGGCAAAATCCAGATGCTTGAGCGCTTCGAGTGCCTGTTTGCCATGCTGGGCGATGGTGACCCGGAATCCTGATTTGCACAGCATTCTTTCCACTGTGATTTGGTTGATGCGGTTGTCTTCGACCACCAGGATTCTCGGTTGGATGCCGGGTTCCTTTGCTTCTGCAGGGGCTGGCGGCGGAGCGGTTTCCTCACGGTGGGTAATCGCATTGAGAAATCGCTCACAATCCATGACGGAAAGCGGTTTTTCGAGACGGGTGCATTTGGGAAGGCGGATAGCGGGATCGCTCGTGAAGGTGGAGGCGGGGGTGCTCCATTCCAGTATCAGCCATGGAATGGAAGCCAGGGATGGCCAGTCCACCCCATCGGGTCTCCTCATCAGCTCTATGAGCTCGACTCCGTCCATGATCCCGAAGTCGAAATCGCGGATATGGAAGGCCTTGGATTTGAGTTGGGAAAGCATGTCCTGCGCCCCGGAGCATGATGCGGCATCCGTTTCGCAAGCGGAGAGTTTGCGGCGGATGTCATCGATGATCGGCGAGTCCTGCATGCAGATGAGCCCCATTCTTTGCCCGAACATGTGAGGGGTCGGGACTTCGTGGACGTCCTGCTCGATCTCGATCCGGAATCGGCTTCCTTCACCCTGTTGGGCATCGACCGATACCTTGCCGCCCATCGCGCGCACGAGTTTCTCCACGATCGTGAGTCCGAGGCCAGTGCCTCCGTGCCTGCGATTCATGCTCATATCTCCCTGTGTGAAGGGCTGGAAAATGGCGGCCTTGGCCTCGTTTGGGATTCCGATCCCGGTGTCTTTGACCGACAGCTCAACGCGCGCTCTCCGGTCGTCGAGCATGCGGGCGGTTGCGTCGAGGCGCACCGATCCGATGTCGGTGAATTTCACGGCATTGTCCATGAGGTTCATGAGGATCTGCCGCAGCTTTGATTCATCTCCCAAAAAGAAGCGTGGCTTGGTTACCTCATTTCCGATGATCACTTCAATTCCCTTTTGGCGGGCCTTGCCGGAGAAACCCTTTGCGACATCCGCCATGAGTTGCCGGAGGTCATAGGGCTCGTGTGTCACCTCCATCACCCCCGACTCGATTCGCGAAAACGCCAGAATCTCGTCGATTACACCGAGCAAATTGCGGGATGAAGTGTCGACCAGTTTGAGCATTTGCCGGTGGCTTTCCGGCATCGGATCGCCCATGAGTACCTCTGTCATGCCGATGATGGCGTTCATGGGTGTCCGGATCTCGTGGCTCATGTTGGCCAGAAACTCGTTTTTTGCCTGATTCGCTTTTTCCGCCTTGAGCTTTTGCTCCTCGGCTATCCGCTTTTGGCGCTCCAGATCGTCGGTGCGGCTTTGCAGTTCCTTATTGTTGCCTTCAAGCTGGCGGGCATACGCTGACATCGTCCGGTAGAGCAGAGCGTTCTCCATCCGTTCGCTGATGATGTCGATGAGATGGCCGAACATGAACGAGTATCGGCTGTCCGTGTCCATCAGGATAAAGCCGAACACGCGTTTTTGTGCGGTTTCGAGGGGAAGGAGTTCCATCCCCCATGTCTCGCTGTTGGACGCAAGCAAGAGAGGCAGGTTGAGGTCTTCCCTGATGTGAACCGGATTGATTGGAAGCGCATTTCCTCCGCTGAGTCTCCATCCGCTTGCCCGGCCCCGGTAGGCCCCAAGGGTGGCGGATTGGTTGTCAAACAACAGTAGCCATGCATTCTTGACGTGGTGATTGTAGAGGGTGCTGGCAATCAACCCGATCTCCTCATCAACGTCGAAGGTGTGCCGTTTGGTGCGGGCCCAGCTTTGGGACACCACCATGCTGTAAGCCATGGCGGAGTGAATGTAGCCTTTGCGCTGAAGGGTAATCCACTGGATGCTCTCCCTGAGTGA
The DNA here is from genome assembly GCA_028704125.1 of Opitutales bacterium. Lineage (GTDB taxonomy): Bacteria > Verrucomicrobiota > Verrucomicrobiia > Opitutales > JAFGAQ01 > JAFGAQ01. The sequence goes on along the minus strand of JAQVLM010000021.1, from coordinate 4,391 downwards.
TCCGATAAAGGTCTGAGGGTTTGCATCGGCCACTTTGTGGAAGGTCGACCACAGCCCATAGAGGCGGTCGAGATCCGTGAGGATCGTCATTGTGGCAAGTGGATTGAGCCCATAAAACATGCCGCGGATCAGAAAACGTTCAAAGTTCTCAACGAGCGGCATTCCCTTGGTCAACCTGAGTCTGAAATGCCGGATAAGGGCTCTACCGAACCGCGGGCTCAGCGGCCCGAGCAGGTTGATGAGGTCCACCAACAGCCGGTCGTATTCGTCGATGCAGTCCCATTCAAAGCGCTCCAGTGCAGGATCTCCGTGTTCGATGCCCCGGGAGTTGAGACAGGGACGAATCCTGATTTTCCCTTTGATCGGAGTCCGGTTTTCATGGGCATTTTTGAGGGCAAGAAACCCTTCCATGCCCACCTGAATCAGTGGAGTGTTGACCGCGATGAATGGATAGGGCGAGATGTCTGCCATCGCCTTGGAGTTGCCGTAGCCAATCACCATGACATCTTTGAACTGGTCCAGTCCCAGGCGTTTGATTGCCAGCAACACCCCGGTCGCGCAAGCATCGTTGCAGCACACCACCGCGCGAATATCGGGATGGGACACCAGTGTTTCAACGGTCGCCTCCACGCTGGGCTCGATGTCGAAGGTGGCCTGATACACCAGATAGTCTCCGGGCTGATAGCCTTCCCTGACCATGGCATCCTCAAAACAACGCAGCCTCTCTTTTGCGTGGCTATGTCCAGCCGGACCTTTGGCATAGGCCACCTTCCGGATTCCGCGGCGTTTGAGGAATTTGGCGACAATGCGGTGTCCGTGTTGGTGGTCGATCCCGATATCGGGCAGTTTCCCGTGGCTGACGGCACCCAACAGCACTGGAGTTCCCGCCTCGTGCATCGCTTCGACCTCTTCGATGCCCTCCATGTCGTAGCGGCTGTAGTAAAGGGCTGATACTCCCATGTGCCGGAAGATGGCCGGGTTGTTGTGGATCAGCACGTTCCAGCCATCCTTGCGTGCGGCGATCATCGCACCCAATATGTGCTGCAGGTGATCGTTGTAACGATCCTCAATAACTATTCCGAGAAGAGGGCGTGGCATGCTGGGCTGTAGGAACCGGATGTGAAAGATGGAAAACAGGCGGTGAGGGGGGCGCCTGCATGAATGATCCAAATCGAGAAGGGCGTTTTGCGCAACCCAAATACACAGGAATCCATCGTGTGACCAGCCCCTACCACTAGGTTCGGGTCGTCCCTCAACCAAGGAGCTGACACTAGGGTTATTACACGCAAATCTACCTGAGCAATCGATTCATTCGGTCAGCTCAAATGATGAAGCGTTTTAGGATGAGGGATGTGGGATGAGCCCTTTTTGGCGGAGAAGGGATTCCAGAAAGAGGATTCCACCCGGATGGTCGTCAAATACTCCGTCAAGCTGGGCCTGAAAGCAGGCATCGAGCAGGGGAGAGAAGGAGGGGCCTGGTGGGATTCCCATCCGGATGAGGTCGCGTCCCTGAACGATGGGTTGGGGTTTTTGTTTTTGGAGTCCGAGGTTGCTCAGTTTTTCATTGATCCAATCCCCCTCCGGGAACGCTTCGCTGGCGACGGCACCGGTCCTGCCTTGCCGATCCGCCTGGCAAACCCTCAATAGGCGGTCCATTCGGCCTACCTGAAGCGCGAGCCGCCGGATGGCCGCATCGCTTGAGTGATCGCGGAAAAGAGCGGCCGGCCGCATGTGCGCCGCTACGAGTGGCGGAACCGCTTCGAGCAGAAGGCTTTCTTCCGTGAGCCTGGATAGAAATGACAGCGTGACCGGAATCCCCGCTTCCGCATGCCCGGGGGAGCGGATGTGTCCCGCTTCATGGATGGATGTGGCGGGCTTTCCCATGTCGTGGCACAGCACCGCCAGTCCCACGATGAGGTCCTCGGTGGGATCTCCGGTCCGGCTTTTGGCGTAGGCATCCATGCACAGCAGGGTATGGTTCCAAACGTCCCCTTCGGGGTGCCAATGCGGGTCCTGATCGCAACCGATCAGCGCTTCGAGTTCGGGAAAGTGGCGAACCCACCCGCAATCGCGGAGGAAGTTCAGTCCAAGAGAGGGACGGATTCCTTTCAGGATGAGCTTGCGGAATTCTCCGAAGATGCGTTCACGCGGAAGGTTGTCCGCTTCCATCGATGCTGAAAGTGCGACGGTGGATGGATGGACGTCGAATCCGAATCTGGCCGAGAACTGCATCGCCCGGAATACCCTCAATGGATCCTCCGCGAACTTTCCGGAGGTGTGTCGCAGGATCTTGTTATTCAGGTCCGGGAGTCCGCCATGCGGGTCGACGAGCGATCCGGTGTTCAAATCCAAGTATATCGCATTGATCGTGAAATCCCGTCGCGCCGCGGCTTTCTCCAAAGGGAGATCGGGATCGCAGCGGATGTCAAAGTCGCGATGCCCGGGTCCGGTCACCGTCTCTTCCCGGGGGACCGAAACATCGAAGGGCTGCCCTCCGATTTTGAGGACACCAAATGATTTGCCGACCCAATGCACTTTGAAATGACGGTCAATCTCCTTGGCAAGCGCCTCCATGGGTGCGCCGAATACCTCGATGTCGAGATCGTCCGGACTCACGCCCATGAGTGCATCCCGGACCGATCCGCCCACCAGATAGGGGTGGCCTCCCGCTGCCCGAATACACTGCAGGAGCTTCGGAAGCTCCTTGTGCAGACGGGTCAGGTTTTGAATGGACAGGGCGGGGATCATGATTGGCGGGGCTCAGATCCAGCGTCGGACTTTTCCGCAATAATCACGGTATTCGGGACCGAATTTCAGATGCATGCAATGCTCTTCCGGGCGGATCGAGAGCGTATGCAGCAGGCCGGCGAGCAGCGGAGTGGTGACCAGAATGCCCCAGTTTCCGAGGATCAGGCCCAGGCCCAGTTGGATCACGAGCAGCGCCAGATACATCGGATTGCGGGAAATCCGGTAGGGCCCTTTACAGACGAATGCGATTACCGGCGCCCCGGGTTTGACGGTTGTGCCGGCCACCTTCAGGCAGATGATTCCCCACGCGGCAAAGAGGCATCCGGCGGCTACCGCAGCGATTCCCGCATGTTGCACAATGCTCGCGTTGAGGTGTTCGAGCGGTGCCATCCGTCCGATTCCGAACCCAAGCGCTACCGTCAGGACAAACAGGGCGGTCGGTTGGACCTTGATCCGCGCGCAATCCCCCAACGGCTCGGGGGATGCCGCGGTTGGCCGCGACCCGGATGCGGGATTAGCGCCGGATGTGTCGGATCCGGAGGATGGGTTGGATGCTCCAGTGTGCATGCGGATGCGATGAATGCAGGTCGTTTCAGCACCGATGGGCGCTCAGTCTCCCTGATAGTCCGGATCGTTTTTCATCGAGATCGGTTGGCGGGTCGCTTCGAGCACACTCCACCAAAGCACGCCTTCGGGGTTGACCTTCTTGCGCTCGCCGGTGGCCAGCGGGATTGGCAGAAGCGTGAACGAGTTGTCCCACGAGGCGGCCACAAAGTCGGTGCGGCCTGCCATCGCGGCATGAACCGCATTCTGGGCGAGCTGGAAGCAGAATTTGCTGTCGTTCGCGTTTGCCGGGACGCTGCGCAGAATGTAGCTGGGATCGATGTATTTCAGGGAAAAGGGGAACCCGTCCTTATTGAACTCCTCCCGGATCTTGTCCCGGATATAGAGCCCGATGTCATCGTGTTTGAGGTTTCCGGATGCGTCCCGTGTCTTGCCGTTCTGATTGAAGAAATACTGTCCGGCGCCCTCGGCAATCGCAATCAGGGCATGCTGCTTGTTCGTGAGGCGTTTTTTGAGAACGGTGAGGAAGCCTTTTGGACCGTGCAGGTCGAAGTCCATCTCAGGAATGATGACAAAATTCACATCCGGGCTCGCGAGTGCCGCATTGGCGGCGATGAATCCGGAATCCCGGCCCATCAGTTTGACGATCGCGATCCCGTTGTAAGCGCCTTTTGCTTCATAGTGCGCGTCTTTGAGGATCTCCATCGCCACGGCTACGGAGGTCTCAAAACCGAAGGTCCGGTCAATGTAGTTGATGTCGTTGTCGATGGTCTTGGGAATCCCGGCAACTGCGATTTTGAGGTTTCGACGGGTGATTTCCTCGTGGATGTCGTGAGCTCCCCTCAGGGTGCCGTCTCCCCCGATGGTGAAGAGAATATTGATGTTCATGCGCTCCAGCGTATCCACGATCTGATCGGTCGGCTGGTTTCCCCTGGAGGATCCGAGCATGGTCCCTCCATCCTTGTGGATGTCGTCAACGATATCCGGATTAAGTTCGATATACGGGAGGTTGCTGTCCGGTATGAATCCCGCGTATCCGTATTGGAACCCGTAGACGGTGCGGACTCCGTAGCGATGGA
>JAQVLM010000359.1 GCA_028704125.1 Opitutales bacterium | reverse complement strand
GAGTGAGGTGATCACGAAAAGCAGGAAACCAAGCCCGGAGAGGATGAAGAAGGAGAGCCACAGATCTTGGGCGATGAGGGTGATCCCGAAGAGGTGAAAGCGACGATGGGGAATGTCGAGGAGCACAGCGGGGTAGCCGCCGATGTCGATCCATGGAAGGATCACGGTGATCAGCAGCAGGAGCAGTCCGACAATGGTGCGGGCCCGGGTGAAGCGTCCACTCACATGGGCCGGACGAATGAACCTCCGGGACCCGTCCGGATTGATCGAGGAAACGGAATCCAGGTTGGGTCGATTGCGTCGGGATTGCCGGGCCATGGGATCAGGGTTGGGTCGGTTCCTGCATACTCAGGACGTAGGCGGTGACCTGTGCGATCGCAGTGGGGCTGAGGATGCCTTCATGCCGGGGCATTCCAGCAGAGGCCACGCCCTGCGTGATCGTGTTGAAGATGCTGATCGGGTTTCCTCCGTGCTTCCATTCGCTGTCGACGAGATTGACTCCGACCATTCCGGGTCCTGACCTCAGATCGGCTCCATGGCAGGTCGCGCATTGATTGGTCATGAATACCTGACTACCAGCCGCGACAAATTCGGGGTTTCGGCTCAGCTCAAGGAGATTGGCATCGTCGAGTAGCTTGACGGTTTCCTCAATCCGGCGGGCCTCGACCTGAGCAAGCTCGTTTTCGAGAAGAAGGGTGTCGCGCGTGCCCTGAAGGACCTGATGAACCACGAGCCAGTATGCGATCGAGAAGAGGATCGCTCCGTATAGCGTGAAGAGCCACCAGTTCGGCAATTTCTGGTCAAACTCCTGAATACCGTCATAGGAGTGTTCGAGAAGGGTCACGCCCTTGTCTTTGGGCTCTCGCTTTATTGAAGGGTCATCCATGGCGTGCGGGGGGTGCGGGTTCGGAATCTTCTTTATCCGGGTGCGTCCGTTTGTCCGGATCACCGGGTTCATCAAGGGGCATGGAGGCGAGCTTTCCGGCGGTATCCTTTTTCATGAGGACAGCGCGAATCACGAAATACAGAAAGGCCAGAAAGCAAAGCAGGAAAGCGAGAACCTGAATCAAAGCGTGCCATTCCTCGGGCTGAATACGTGATCCCATGGTGTGTGCTATTGGTCGGCCGGTTCAGCGGACTTCCTCGTTCAGTCCGAGTTGCTGGAGGTAAGCGATGACGGCTGTCATCTGGCTGTTCGGTTCCAGAAAGCGATCCTTGGATTGGAGGTCGCGGGCGATTTCGAGAGCCTGCGCTTCGACTTGAGCCCGGATTTCATCCTCCGTCCAGTCGGGGAATGGCACCCCAAGGGTCCTGAGTGTGCGGATCTTGGAGGGGAGGGCATCCACATCGATCTTTTTGCGGGCCAGCCATGGGTAGGCCGGCATATTTGATCCATGGCCCATCCAGGGAAGTGCGGCTGCGGAGCCGGCGGAGGAGATCGCCCTGGGGTCCATGAAGTGGTCGAAATGCCAATCATTCGAGCGGAAACCTCCTTCTCTTGCCAGATCAGGCCCGATCCGGCGGGAACCCCATTGGAACGGATAGTCATAGATGGACTCGCCGAGGCGGGAGTAGTCCCCGTATCGCATCACATCGGGCTTGAGCATGCGGATCATCTGTGAATGGCAGTTGTAGCATCCCTCCGCGATGTAGATGTCGCGGCCGGCAAGTTCGAGAGGGGTGAGCACGCGTTGGATGCGACCCTCCAGATTTGCTGCACGGTTGACCATCACAGTCGGGATGATCTGGATCGCTCCACCGATTGCCACCGACGCGAAGGTCAGGACGGTGAACCCAAGTGAGTTGGCGAGCAGCTTCTCATACCATTGGGACCATCTGCGTCCACCGGCCTGGAAGTGAAGGATCGCCAACAAGACGGTGAAGATTGTTCCGAAGAGTCCAGTCAGCAGGAAGAAGCCGCCACCGAGCATCCACATGCACGCGAAGATGATGATCAGGGAGGTGTAAATGACGGGCGGGTTGAGCAGGCTGCCTTTGAAACCCTGTTGATCCGGCTCGGTGCGCCGGGGCACTTCGACGGTGGTGGAGACGGTTTCGGCTCCGGTGACGGTGCGGTAGATGTTGTAGGCGAGCAGGATGAATCCGATCAGGTAGAGGGTCCCTCCGATCGCACGGAAGAACATGAGCGGACGGATCGCATTCAGGGTCTCGAGGAAGTTGGAGTAGGCAAGACTGGTCCCGGAGTCATTGAGGGCATTGAGCATCAGGCCCTGCGTAATCCCGGATACCCACATCGCCAAAACGTAAAGGAGGATCCCGACCAGTCCAATCCAGAAGTGGAAGTTGGCGAGGCTGCGCGAATAGAGTGGACGGTTCCAGAGGCGGGGTGCCAGCCAGTAGAACATGCCTGCGGCCATGAACCCGTTCCAACCGAGTGTGCCCCCGTGCACATGTCCGATGATCCAGTCGGTGTAGTGCCCGAGCGCATTCACGGATTTGATGGCAAGAAGGGGTCCCTCGAAAGTGGCCATTCCGTAAGCGGTGATCCCGACAGCGAAAAACTTCATGATCGGGTCCTCGCGCATCCTATCCCAGGCTCCCTTCATGGTGAGGAGCCCGTTGAGCATGCCACCCCATGACGGTGCCCATAGCATGAGCGAGAAGGTCATTCCGAGATACTGTAGCCAGGGCGGAAGTGCGGTGTTCAGGAGGTGGTGGGGCCCGGCCCAGATGTAGATGAATACCAGCGACCAGAAGTGAATCACCGACAGACGATAGGAGTAAACCGGACGGTTAACCGCCTTGGGCACGTAGTAATACATGATCCCCAGAATCGGGGTGGTAAGGAAGAAGGCCACCGCGTTGTGTCCATACCACCACTGCACAAGGGCATCCTGAACTCCGCCAAACACCGGGTAACTGTGTAGCAGACTGGTGGGAAGCGATAAGTGGTTGACCACATACAGCAGGGCGACGGTGATGATCGTGGCGATGTAGAACCAGATCGCCACGTAAAGGGTGGGTTCGTTGCGCCGGGCGAGGGTCCAGAAGAAGTTGATCGCGAAAATGACCCAGATGACGGTTACGGCCACATTCAGGGGCCAGATCAGTTCGGCGTATTCCTTTCCTCTGGAGAGTCCGAGAGGCAAGGTGATGGCAGCTGCCACGATGATCGCCTGCCAACCCCAGAAATGAATGGACGACAGCCAATCGGATGCGAGCCGCGCCCTCACCAGACGTTGCGTGGAGTGGTAGATGCCCGCGAACATCATGTTGCCGACGAAGGCGAAGATCGCCGCATTGGTGTGAAGCGGGCGAAGGCGCCCAAAAGTGATCCACTCGATCGACCATTGCTTTCCGAACAGGTAGATGCCGCCATTGATCTGCCAGAAATTCAGCATGAACGCGACGATGGCGCCAAAGGTCATGGCGACTACGCCCCAGAGTATGGCGGCCAGCATGAATTGGCGAACCACCCGGTCGTTGTAGGTGATGGAGATCGTGGGCGAAGGCGACGTTTGCATGGTTTCCGATTGGGCGAGAGTCGTCTGGAGCAGATAGATTCGGGGCTATACGCTGTGCGATGCCCATAATGAGTGAAGAGAGTGCAAATCTGCAAGCGCGCTTATAAGGTTTCGTCTCATTCCGGCGACAGGATTTGACCTTATGCGTAACCCTTGCATGGGTATTGGCGCATGACGCGACCGCATTCATTGGCATCCATCCCGGATTTCAGATCCGCAAAGTTTCAGCATGGGAGACGCCTTGCGGGCCTTCTGGTGGGATTGGCCTGCATTGTCGCTGTGTCCTGCAAGCGGGATGAAATCGTCACATATTCGATTCCCAAGGAAGAGAGGGCAGCGCAGGCGGGACTGCCCGCCGATGTTGCGCAGTCTCCGGAGGGCGGCATAGTGCTGTTGGAGTGGAAGGCCCCGGAATCGTGGGTGCGTGAGGCCGACCGACCGATGCGGGAAGCCACCTGGACGATCCGTGGTGGGTCCGGGCCGGTGGAGGTCATCCTGAGCCGCTGGGCGGGTGGCGCGGGACGTCCC
>JAQVLM010000358.1 GCA_028704125.1 Opitutales bacterium | reverse complement strand
GGATACTGTCATGAAACGAGCACCAAGAGAAATAAATGTCTTCAGCATTTCCGCTATCGACCTTTTTTGCTCTGCGATGGGCACCTTCATGATTCTTACTTTCATTGTGCTTCCCTACTACAAAAAGCAGGGAAGCAATCCTCTCTTGGAGGAGAACAAAACTCTGATCACAAAAATTGAATCGCTGAGTCAAAGAACAATCACCCAGGATTCTCAGCTCGATACGCTTAAGGAAGAGATCGTTCATCTCCAAAGGACAATCAGCGATCTCAGTGTCCTGAAAAACGAGTTGGAGATCCAACAAGACTCTACTCAGAAAGGAAATGCTGATCTGATAATGAAGAACGTGGAACTCACTTCGCGAATCGATATTCTTCAGAAGCAGTTAGCTGCACTCCAAGTGGATATTGCCAAGGTTGAGCCCAATAGCCGTGGAAAGCAAGTCTCACCGGGCGATGATATCTTAAGTCAAAACACCACGCTCAAAATCGAAAATGATGATCTCCAATATCGATTGGGAAGTCTTGAAACGGAATATCAAGAGTTGCTAAAACGAAATGAAGTGCTTCAAAGCGAGAAGGCTAGCTTTCAGGCAAAAATCGACAGCTTCATGGGGCAAAACGCCAATTTGAAAGGGGATGTGGATAACCTTAACAAACAGGTTAGCGCACTTAGGCCCAAAGACCTCGAAATAGTATTTGTGATTGATACAACCAGTAGCATGAGTGATCAAATCGAGGATCTAAAAGACAATATTGATAGCATCATCGTCGTCCTGCAACGAGTCAGCCGCAACCTCAGACTCGGGATAGTAGAATACAAGGACCATGAAGATAGAACTCCAGTGAATTCTTTCCCATTAAGCGCAATCCCATCCATGCGAACGGGTAGTAATGCCCCTGCTATTCTCGCATCTATCAGGCTTTTTTTATCCAAATTCGAAGCAGAACCAACCAATAGAAATGTTGATATCCCCGAAGCTGTCGAGCTCGGATTGGCCGCGGCAATTCAAAATGAATGGAGCCGGATATCCTCCAATGATGAAGACACAATCCAAATGATCCTAATTGTCGGCGATGCACCCGCTAAAGGACCTTTCGTTGAAAAGGCCTTTGCTTTGGCCCGCGACTGGCACGATGGTAACCCCAACCGGGTGGTGAATACTGTTTATGTTGGCCCTATCGGTAGCGCTATCGGCACGCAAACTTTTTTCAAGACACTCGCGCAGGAAGGCGGCGGAAAGTATTCAACCGCGCAATACAAGCTGATTGGAAACATTTTGGATTCCGTTCTCTATGGACTCTGATTCATCAACCTTCCCAATGGAGCATCAATCATGAGTTCTGACGATCCATTCAAAAACATTCCACCTGAAAAGCTTCAAAATCATAGGACTCAACCCTATTTTGAAGTCGATAGCACGTCAAACGATGATTCATCCGAAAAGAAAAAATTGGCGGATGAGAAATCTAAGATCAGTCATTTGGCAATCTGGGCTAGTCCACTATTTCTGTTGATAGGAATTATTGGAATCTATTTAGGGATTAATTCTTCATTTAAGCCTCCAGGATCCATCCATCTGAAATCCACAGAGGGTTCTATTGTGGAAATTTATGATAAAACAGGCACAATCACCTATTCGACTACTGGATCCGGAATGTTTCAGGTTTTTGAGGACGTTCCCGCAGGAAAATACACGATTTCGGTTTCAAAAGAAGGGTATGGATCTGTTCATCATAAAAGATTCAGTATTGCATCCAAGCAGGTTCATGAAGAAGTGATCGAGCTTACCCCGATCCCTCCAGGATTGATGATTACGTCCATCCCTTCAGGTGTCGCGGTCTACGAAGGATATGAATACGTAGGAACAACTCCCATAAGATTGGATCCTCAGGAGGAAAGAACCCTGAAGGTGCGATTGATGAAAGCGGGTTATCAATCAATAGAAAAAAGTATCGATTGGGTCCCGGGCAGCAGAATGGATTGGAATGCTCGCTTGCAAGAATCCGAGGGTTCAACCCTTTTTCTACAGCTAACCACGGCACCAAATCCCGAAAAGATTGAGTTTTTCAACGTCACCCTTGATGGCGAGCAAGTTGATTATTTCATACACAAAGTTTCGGAATCTCCCACCCATACCGTTTTGGGCATCTTGATTGAAGACCTCAAATCCAATGATTATGAGCTCAAGTTTACCGCAGAAAACTGGTCCTCGATCAGTAGAACTGTAAACCCGATCCAAACATCCGAAGAGTCCCCAATCATTCTCAAGAGGAAAAACCCTGAAGTGCGTATCCAAATATCCGCGATAGAACCCATTGCCGGACTTCAGGATTTGGGTGTTCTTATAAACGGATATCCAACCATTTTCAGGACCGAGGATCCGGGAATCAATGGTGAAATGAATCTGGTTTTGCCCGAAGTTCATTTTGGAACCGGAAATCTTCAAATCATCACCGAAGAATGGGAAGCGGTCAAACTTGACATCAAATCCGAAACTCAGCTCTCGGAGACTCTTCACGTTCAACTGGAAAGGAAGCCAAGATATGCAGACCTGAACGAGGAACTCCTTGAAAGCCTTTCTCTTGGAGAATTGATGATTTACGTCGATGCTGGCAATCCAACTGCGGAGAATCAACTAGGCCGGAGGTATTTCACAGGAAGGGATGTTCCCAAAAGTGATGAAAAGGCTTTTGAATGGTTTCGGAAATCTGCTGAAATGGATATCGTACATGCTCAAACCAACCTTGCCTACATGTATGAAAACGGGCTTGGTGTTGATCAGAACCACGAAGAAGCCGTCAAATGGTACTTGATCGCGGCAGAAAAGGGCGATCCCATCGCCCAATCAAGCATCGCAACAATCTACTACAACGGGCGTGGGGTATCCAGGAACCTGTCTGAAGCTGTCAAATGGTTCAAAGCGTCTGCCAAACAAGGCGAGTCCTCTGCCCAAATCAATCTCGGTTTCATGTATGAGAATGGTTATGGAGTTTCCAGGAATTATTCTGAGGCAAAATTCTGGTATCAGAAAGCTGCGGAACAGGGAGACAAAAACGCAAGAGAAGCACTCATCCGGTTAAGGCACACCTACAACTAAGACCTATTAGCGTTAGTTGACAGTAAGCCGGGCACTTGAGATCCCGGGCCGGTTTTGTCTGGCGTTGGATTCTGGCCCTACGGCTCTCGTGTCAAGTTCACTGCCCGTCACCACTCAGCCTTGGGGCTCCCTAATTGCAGGTCATTGGATAACAATCCACCATGACAGTACGTGCTGACGAGGTTTCTGTTTTGCATAGCTCTCTGTTGACGTAAATTTTTACCGTCACCTCACCGTTGTCCTTCGAGTCTTTCTTCAGAGCTATCACTTTGGCAAAGTCCATTCCTTTTAATGTGATTTGTTTTTCCCACCATCCACCCAACGGATATTCTGTTTGCCACCCTCCTGTTTGGTTTATGTACCTAACGGTAACACCTTGGCCAACAACCTCATACTTAACGAAAAAATCTTCGCCGATCACTTCATCCCTAACCTCATACGAATGGTTTTTACTCCCAGAGCATGAGGCAAGGGTTGTCGCCATACAAAGGAGTGTGAGTAATCTCAGGTGTTTCATTTTCGTTTTTTAGTCAGGTTGGTTCATTCAACGGGAGGGGATAATGATAGGAATTTGATTTTCGGGGCGTCAGCCCCGGATGTGGATGTTTAGGGAAGGGAGCAAAAATGGAATTATAATCATCGGATTTGACGGCTTGGTGTGTGGGGCAATGCGCAAAACGCACTGGAAAAATCAGAAATATTCGCTGCAGCGTCAATCTCAAAGGAAAACGGACAAGCTCAATGATCCTTTGGTGGCCGGAGGTTGAAAAAAATAAGCTGGCCATGGTGGAGATTCATTCATGTTCTGGGTGTTTCCCATTTTTCCACGCCATGCAGGAGTATATCAGACTCAAGCAAGCCTTCGAAGAAACCTCCCTCTTCGAATCGAAGACTTGGCGTATATCGCCCAAGG
>JAQVLM010000357.1 GCA_028704125.1 Opitutales bacterium | reverse complement strand
CCCCCTCATTCTCCCCGTAGCGGAAAGTGTGAACTTTCCGACATTCGATTTGCAAGGAGTCATGCCTGTTGAACGACTGGTAGATTTGAGGAAGAAGAAGTTCTCGCGCAATGCCGCGGAGGCGCTCTGGGAAGAGCGGCTCACCGGGACGGTTCGCCCTGCCCGCGTGGGAGATTCCGACGTTTTGGGAAGAGCGGCTCGGTGGGGACGGTTCGCCCTACCTGGGGCGGGAGTTGCAAAAAGGTCTGGAAATGCTGGGCAAGAGGGAGGCTGAGTTGTTTTCCGCCCGGAAGGGTAGTCTCTGGAAGGTGGCGTTGGCCCGTTACCTGCGCGAAACCACCGTTGTTCCGAACGCTTGGCTGGCTACTCACTTGCACATGGGGACGGCGAAGTCGGTGAGCAGCCGGATTAGCTCCCATAGGAATACCGTGTCAAGCGACGAACCGACATGGAAAATACTAAAAATGTTAGAATGCGTGGACTGACCCCGGATGCGTCCCTCTTTGTAACCTATGTCCCCGGTTCATACCCAGTAATGAAATGATGAAATGAAACGCTACTATCAGGATCGGTTCATGACCGATATCAAAGGATCAAAACCGACTTTCGTGGTCGATGCATGGTATCCGGGCAGTTTTGCATTCGAAGACAGAAGTTATTCTCCGGAGAGCTTTCCGTCATTCTGGAGTTTTCTCGGAGATCATTATGACCTTGTGCTGGATACTTCCTCGGCGGACATTGAAGGAATGCGGGTTTGGAAGTATCGTTCGATCGCCCGGGATGGAACCAATCGATCGTTCTCCGGTTCGTCAGTGCTCGATCAGGACCTTGTCGATGTAGCGTCCGTTCATCAGGCGCAGAAGGGCTGAGTAACTGACTTTGAACTGGATGGTATCCCCGACCTTTAGTCCGTCCGGGCTGTCGCCGAGGTTGACAACCGTGATGTCACTGCTGGCTCCGGCGATTTGGTAATCCGGATGGACCGGAGTGAGTCCCGACACATCCGTATCCAGTTGTCCCAAGGTGACCAACGCGCGGTATCCTCGTTGGCCAGGGGTGAAGTCATCGCATTCTTGTGTGCTGGCAAATGGACTGATGTCCGCGGTTTCGACGAGAGGCGTAAGGCTTTTTTCTTTGATTTCGGCAATCTCGGCCTCCACTCGCACAACGTCTTCCCGTAGTCCGGGAATTGTTCCTCCATGGATGAGATCCGTACCCAGAAAGAGGCTTTCTCCAACACGAAAGTGGTTGATCGGCTTGGGAACGGACTTGTCGGTCAATAACGGAAGCAGTGCGCTTGATCCTGCCGAAATCAAGGGGAGTGGGTGGTTGAATTTAAGCTCCAACAACTCCTTGTAGAGGACGAGCTGCATGAGCTGGTCAATGCTTGGTATTGCCCCTGAAAGGCATCCGAGGTTGGCGCCAATGCCCACCACTTCGATGTGTTCGAGATTGAAGACCTGCTCATAGAAGCGGATAAGGGTGCCGGGTAGAATCCCTTCCCGCAAGTCTCCGAGTTCGATCATGATGACGACTTTATGGATTTTCCCCTGTCGTTGGGCTTCCTCGTTGATGGCTTTGATAACGCCGGTCTCGCTGTTTAGGCTGACACTTGTGAGCTCGACGATCTCTTTCACCCTTGATAGATGAGGAGGGCGCAAATACCAACATTCGGTTTGGGGCATAACCGATGCAATCGCTCGAAGGTTCATGAGTCTGGATTCTCCGACGGACTTTACTCCGAATCCATGTAACGCTTTCAGGGTGTCTTCGTGCCCACAGAGGACCTTGGTAACAATGGTCCACGTGGCCCCATGTTCCCGGATTATTGAATCAAGCGCGCGAAGGTTATGCTGGAGCGCCTCCAGATTAATGGTTACCCGGTTCATCTCTTGAATCGCATTTCCGCGTATTTGGTCGAGAAGCCACTTCTTTCGTACAGGCGCTTGGCGGGGTTGTCGTATTCGACATGGAGGCAGACGTCACCATCGGCATGTTGCTTTGCCTCCCCGATCAGACGCCCTCCGATCCCTTTGCCTCTTAGGTCATTATGAACGGCAATGAAGAGCAGCAGGTTACCCGGGACGAATCCTTCCATTCCGGTTTTTAGCATCACCAGCGCGCCTTGAATGTTGGATCCTTCATGGGCAATCAGGACGAAGCCACCTTTGCCGGGTTCATCCGACAATGCATAATCAAGTCCTTTGCGGATGTCCTGGGGCGTGTCTTCATAGGGCTTGAGATGGGTATGCAGGAATCCGGTCAATGAATCGACGGAGATCCATTCCGGAAGGTCTCGAAGTGTCTGAATAAGGGATATGTTCATGTGTTTTTGGTTTTGGGCAATGCGGGTAGCGCAAAGGCGCGAGAGCCGGTTATATAAGCTGGCCTGATACGATCACCGGAGAGAATCCAGCAAGGGATTCCATGCCCGAATACTGTCTGTGATGGCGGGATACGCTCCCAACGAAAAGGAAGCATCCCCGAGGTTAACATTGAATGCAGAAGACCCGGATACTGAGATCGGGCCACGACGATAAGGATGACAATAACATGTGGAATCTGAGGGAGGCGGTCAACCTTCAATTGGCATTTGTCGTGTTGCGACTTGTCAGGTAAGCGATTTGTGTATTCCGAGATAGACCATGAAAGAACAGTCGGATACCACAGTCGCCATGCGCAGAAGAATGCCAGCGGAATGGGAGCAACAGGAAGCGGTGTGGGTTTCCTGGCCCTTGAATCCGGTGACTTGGCCGACGCGAATGCAAAGTGTTTGGAACAGCATGTCGTCAATGGTTTCCGCCCTGAGCCGGCATGCGAAGGTGTGGATCAATGCGGATCCCGCGCGGGTGGATGCAATCCGGAGGTTGTTGGAATCGGAAGGCGGAATCGTCATGGATCAGATCCGTTTCTCGGGTGTTCCGACCAACGATGCATGGTGCCGCGATCATGGTGCGACCCTCGTTCAGGACCTCGAGTCTGGTCGATTGTGTGGTTTGGATTGGGATTTCAACGCTTGGGGAGATAAGTATCAGCCGTGGGATGATGACAATCGGGTGGCCAGTGCCATGTCCGCATTACTTGGGGTTTCGGTGGAGCGGAGTCCCTTCAGAGGAGAAGGAGGCGGGCTGGAAGTCAATGGAGCGGGCATGCTCCTGTTGACCCGGTCGGTTTGGCTGAATCCGAACCGGAACCCTGGCGTGACGGCTCCGTCGATTGAGGCATGGATGAAGCCGCGTCTGGGGGTCGATCAGGTGTTTTGGTTTGAGCGTGGAATGGAACAGGACGACACCGATGGCCATGTGGATATGGTTTGCCGTTTCGTGAGTCCGAATGCTCTTGTGTTTGCCGTGGAGCGGAATTCCCGGGGGCTGCAGTATCGGGCCATGCAGGAGCTTCGCGAGCAGGCCGAAAGCATTCGTATGCCCGGAGGCGGACATCCCGATCTTTTGCCCTTGCCATTGCCGGATGCAGTTTATGGGGAAGATGGACGGATTCTTCCTGCGACTTACGCCAATTTCCTGCCCGTAAATGGTTTGGTTCTGGTTCCCCAGTATGGTCAGGAACGCAATGACGCAAATGCCATGGGGATTCTGGGAGAATGCTTCCCGGGGAAAGAATTGGTGGGAGTGGACTGCCGTGATTTCATTCGCGAGGGAGGCGCGATCCATTGCCTGACGCAGCAGCAACCATCCGCTCGTTCTTGAATGATGGGGATGATTCGCGAGTCAACCGGAGGTTTTTGATCAAACACCGTTTATTGTCAGATCATTCGCTGCGTGGGTGGTTATGCGGTTTTTAAACCGATCACCTATATTTTCTGAACAACCTGATGGATATCGGGATACCTTGCATTTGCATCTCGTGGTCTTCCGGTCGGACCCAAATGAGATCCCGGGTGCTCCATACGTGTGCATCGGTGTTGTGTAAGTAACTGCAAAACATGGAGATGTATCATAGTCACCAAGGTCATGCGGGCGCTTGGGGCGGGTGTTGCATTACCCATGAACAGCATCTTGGGCCCATAGCAAAGAAAGGCTT
>JAQVLM010000020.1 GCA_028704125.1 Opitutales bacterium | reverse complement strand
TGAACTTGTAGGTGCGTATGGCGTCCAGCATGACGACCTCCGTGCGCGGATAAAAACTTGCCATCAGGTTCCAAGGGAAGTCGACCTGGTCGCCCTTCGCACGGAAGTCACTCCTGAGAATAACCGACGGAATGTCCGCGAATTTGGCGATCATAAACTCGGATAGGGTCCCTGAATCGATGTCGGATCCGTCGAAATGAAAGATCGCGAGGTCGCATTCCAGCAATGCCAGGATATCCTGATCCCGGATTTCGTGGGGATGCTGAGCCTGGCCTTCGAATTCCTGGGGCATGACCGGGATGAAACGACCCTCGGAGTTTTTGAGTATCTCGTTGGCGAGCCAGGCATTTCCCAGCAGGTGTTTGGCGTCGAAGAGTTCGCCGGCGAAATAGAAATCGAGCTTTTGCATAATGTGCGGTTGAGTTGTTCCAAACGATGATCGAAGGAACCGTTGTCAGATAATGTGGAAGGGAAGTATGCCGCAAGGGGGCGGCAGTTCAACCCCAATTCATTCCAGAATAGTGTTGCAGTTGGAATCAATATCCCCGATCTTTTTTACCAGCCATGGAGCGGTTCGTGAGTGACGGATCCTCCGGTCGAGGGTGTGTTTCCGGCCCAAAAACCGGAAGCGACGCGTTAGTATGGCGTGGTGTTGCATGCAATTTGAAAAGACTTTGCTGACTGGATATGATCAAAGCCGCCGATCTGGAAAACGCCATCGATGTGATGGTGGACTATATGATAGCTGAGATGAGGGCAGGTGATCCCTGGATGATGGTCGGAATCGCCGATGGCGGGGTTCCCGTGCGGAATCGGCTGCAAAAGGTGATCCGTAACCGGCTGGGGCGCGAATTGCCGATCGGAACCCTGAATGTGAGTTTTCACCGCGATGACATCGGGCACCGGCCGATTTCGAAGGTCGCTGAGCCGACCTTCCTCGAGGAAAGTGTGGATGATATGGGGGTGTTTTTGATTGACGACGTGTTTTTCACGGGACGGACGGTGCGGTCGGCCTTGGATGAGCTTTTCGAGCTTGGCCGTCCGCGGGTGGTCCGCCTGCTCACGGTGGTTGATCGTGGGCATCGGGTATTGCCGATTCGTCCGGATTACGTTGGCTTGGCTTTGGATTCGGATCTGACCCAGACCTTGAAGCTCTACATCGATCCGGATGATCCGGAAAAACACCGTTTGGATATCAGCGGCAAGATCGCCCCGGCTGAGGCCAGGTAGCATTTCAGAAACCCCGGAATACTCCCATGGAAACCGAGACTGTAAACTGGACACGCAAGCACTTGATCGGGTTGGAGGATCTGAGCCGACAGGAAATCGAGTTGATCCTGTCGATGGCACGTTCCTTCAAAAGCACCATTGACCGGAGCCGCAAGAAGCTCCCCGCTTTGCGTGGCAAGACGATTGTGAATCTTTTTCTCGAGCCGAGTACCCGGACCCGGGTGGCTTTCGAGGTATCGGCCAAGCGACTCAGTGCGGATGTTATCACCATTCTGGGTGCGACGAGCAGTCAGGTGAAAGGCGAAACCCTCAAGGATACGGCGCTGAATATTGAGGCTTTGTCGGCTGACATGATCATCATGCGGCATTCGGCGGCGGGAGCCCCTCTCTACCTGTCGCGGATGGTGGATATTCCGATCATCAATGCCGGCGACGGGGCTCACGAGCATCCGACTCAGGGCCTGTTGGATGCATTTACGCTCATGGAGCATCTCGGAAGCCTCCAGGGTAAACGGATAACCATCCTGGGTGACATATTATTCAGCCGGGTTGCCCGTTCCAACATATGGGCGTTGACCAAACTGGGTGCATCGGTGTGTCTCGCGGGGCCCACAACCCTGGTGCCCGATGCTTTCCGCGAGATGGGAGTGGATGTATGCCATAACCTCCGGGAAGCGGTAACCGATGCGGATGCGGTGATGCTGTTGCGCATCCAGATGGAGCGGCAATCCGCCGGGCATTTTCCATCGCTTGGCGAATACACGAGTATGTATGGCTTGAACAAAGGCCGATCTGATTGGTTGAAACCGGGTGCGATCATCATGCACCCCGGCCCGATCAACCGGGGGGTGGAAATTGACTCGGATCTGGCGGACTCCGACCGTTCGGTGATCCTGAATCAGGTGACCAATGGCATCGCTGTGAGAATGGCGGTGCTCTACCTGTGCATGGCGGCCAGCGAACCGGTTGCGGGAGCGCTTCCGTTGTGAGGCGCAGGAGAGAATGCGGATGAACGGAACGATACGGATGGGGGGTTGTACTATGACAGAATCGGCAAATAAGGCGAAGCTCTGGGTCAAAGGATGCCGGATCATTGATCCTGTGAACCGCGTGGACGAAATACGCGATGTGTATGTCGAGGAAGGCGTGTATGTGGACGATCCGGGAACGGCATTCAGGGAATCCGCCAGGTGTATTGATGCGACTGGCCTTTGCCTGGCACCATCGCTGACGGATCTACAGGTTCACTTGCGTGAGCCGGGCGATACCCACAAGGAGACGATCCGTACCGGGACCCAGGCCGCCGCGAAAGGCGGCTTCACCCGGGTGGTGTGCATGCCCAACACACGCCCGCCCTGTGATAACCCGGGCAACCTTCGGTTGATTCATGACATTATCGAACGGGATGCCTGCATCGAGGTGTATCCCACGGGCTGCATTACGGTCGGTTCGGCGGGTGAGCAGCTGGCTCCCATCGGGTCGCTCAAAAACGCGGGTGCGATTGCGCTTTCGGACGGTGGGCATTGTATCCAGAACAGCGAATTGATGCGTCGTGCGCTGGAGTATGCGCGGATGCTTGATATGGTGGTCTTGGATCACTGCCAGGATACCTCGCTTACCCAGAAGGCCGTGATGCACGAAGGGGTTTGGTCTCTGAAACTCGGCTTGCGCGGTTGGCCTGCCGAGGCAGAGGATTTGATGGTGTCGAGGGATGTGATTCTGTCGGAGAAAACGGGTGCGAGGGTTCACCTTCAGAATATTACCTCCGGTTCCGCCGTTGACATTATCCAGCGGGCCAAAAACAGGGGAGTCAAGGTGACCGCCGAGGTAACCCCCCACCACCTTTCGCTCACCGACGCATGCGTGGCCGGATATGAAAGCCGCTTCAAGATGAATCCTCCGCTCCGTACAGAGGAGGACCGGCGGCGGTTGATTGAGGGGCTGTGTTCCGGCGTGATCGATTGCATCGCCTGTGATCATGCTCCCCACAATGAGGACGATAAGGACATGGAGTTTGACTATGCACCCTTCGGGGTGATCGGCCTGGAAACCGCATTTGGGGTGGTGCTGACGCATCTCCACCACGAGGAAGGAATCAGCCTGATCCAAATTCTTGAATGGATGTCCAGCGCCCCTGACCGGATTTTGGGGCTGGCTCCGAAGTCGATAACGGAGGGGGTCCCGGCCGATTTCATTCTTTTTGATCCTGCAGAGGACTGGGAAGTGAAAAAGGACGGATTCCTGAGCATTTCCCGGAATTCACCCTGGATCGGCCGATCCTTGAAGGGGCGGGTTCGGGCAACCTATTTGAAGGGACGCGAGGTATACGGAGGTTAAAAACCGGATGATGCTGAAATCTCTGACGATTATCCCTCAACCGATTCAGGGTGTTGCCGATAAAAGAGAAGAGTCCGAATCCGGAATCGGACAAAGTGTGAGAAAAGTGGACCTGGACGCAGTGAGGTGACAGATCGAGGCAGAATAGCAGTAGGGATGATCCTTTTGGGGGCATTGGTTTCCAAAGGGACGGCTATTGATGGGCGGATCGAGCCCGATGGAAGGGAGCCATGTCCGGAATCGATCGGAGCTGAGTATGTGGACCAGGGACTGCCGATTTACTCGATATACTCCTTCGACAATCTCGCGGTTAATCTGGTGGCGACCCGGCTTTATGAAGATCCGTTGGGTCGGATTGTCCTGGTGGATGATGGTCATTTGTTCGCGTTTGACGGACGCTCCTGGACAAACCTGTTTCATTTGGATCCGGATTACCCTGATTCGGTTGTGGCGTTGAAGTATTCGCCCGAAAAGAACAAGGTTTTCGCGGGCGCGGTCGGGAGTTGGGGGTCAATGGAGGTGGAAAGCTCCGGGCTGCTGGCGTATCGGCCGGATGTGGGGGTCGCCGAGCGGGCATGGGCATCTTCGATACGGTTTCAGGACATCATCACCTTTGATGGCGGTGTTCTCTATGTGGGGACTTATGGTGCGGTCCTTCAGAAAGATGACGGCGAAAGTGTTTCCTGGCCCGGGCTCAGTCAGCTATTTGGCGGCTTTGAATATGGCGGCAGCTTGTATGTGATCGGCAGTTCCGAAGGCCTGATGAAGGTGAAGGGGGATAAGCTCGAAAGTCTGGAGTTTGGTGGGGTCTCATTCCGGGATGACGGCACGATCGTTGGGACGACCCGGGTTTCGGACGGGATGCTATTGGGCACCCGCTCAAAAGGAATCTACCATTTTGACGGAGCACAGGTGCGGCAGCTGGAGACGGGAGCGGATGCGTTATTTGGCATGGGAATCAGCCACATTGAGTCCTTGTCGAGCGGGTTTCTGGCCGTTGCGATTGAAGGCTATGGCATCGTGTTTTTGGATCCGGAGTTCAGGGTGGTGACGCGGATTGACCGTGAGCGGGACAGCAACTTCATCGGAGTGAGGGATCTGTTCTATCAGGATGAAGGCATTCTATGGGTGACCCTCAACAACGGATTGGCGAAGATCTACTTTCCGTCGCCGTTGTCGGTCATTGACAGCCGGATGGGATTGTCGGTCGAGTGGCCTGAAATTCATACGGTGGACGGACGGATGTTTGTTTTCAGCGATCTGAAGATTCAGATGGGTGAATACGATGCGTGCGATCGGCTCAGGGTATTCAAGGAGTACCCCATTCCCGGACATCCCGTTATCAGCAATGCGGTTCCGACATCGGAAGGGGTGTTGGTGGTTTCGGAGGGAAAGAGCATCTACCATGAATGGGAGTCAAAAGAAAACCAGGTGGTGGTGGACGGGCACGTTCCGGCGAGGCATTATGTCTTCAAAAGCCAACCCGATTATGCCGTTGCATTCGGGGTTCAGCGGAATCATTTGATCCGGAAGGAGAACGGCCGATGGGTTCCTGAAGGGGAACCGATTCCGTCATCCGGGTTTCCTTCCGTTGTGCTGGAGGATGCCAAAGGCAGGCTGTGGGTCGAATACGGAGTCGGCCGGATCATCCGGATGGAACTCGTAAATGGTGAGTTGATCGCGAAACAGTTTGATGCCCCCAAGGGTATGGAGAATGAGTGGATCAACGTTTTCGAGATGGGGGAAAGTATCTACATTTCGGCTCGGGGAGAAAAGATGGCCGAGTTCGACGAACAAACGCAGGGTTTCAATCTCATCTCACAGTCTGATTTTTTTCCTTTGCCTGTCGTTGGCGACATTTCGAGGTGTGCGGTGGACTCGCTGGGCAATATATGGATCCCGTTTATCCGTGAGCTGGCGATGATCCGGCCGGATGCATCCGGTGGCTACATCTGGGATTCGGAAACCCTTAGTTTTGTGAAAGAGAATCACCCCCGTATCTTGATCCGGGAGGATGGGAGCGCCTTCATCCACTCACGTAGCCGGATTTTCTGCTATGATCCGAGGGTGTCGACTCCGATGCGGCGATCCGTGGCTCCTGTTTTTTCCCGAATGATTCTGACCGAGACGGGCGAAAGCGTGTATAACGCGATGGAGATGGCGTTGGAGGATCCCGCGGATCGCCGCGTGGTTTTGCCGTATGAGGATAACAGTGTGGCATTTTTCTTTTTTGTCCCGTCCCAGTATTTCAACCGCCCCCCGTCTTACTCCTATCGGCTCGAGGGATTCTCCAGAACGTGGTCGGATCCATTTGAAGAGCCGATGGTGTCATTCAATAATCTTCCGGAAGGGGACTACACGCTGCATATCCGCTTGGAAGGTTTCAACGACAACGGTGAGCATATCGGGTCATTCAAGTTCACGGTTTTGGCTCCATGGTACCGTACGATATGGGCCTATGCGGGGTTTTTGCTGTTTGGTGGAGGCAGTATTTTTCTCCTGATCCGATGGATCATGAAAAAAGAAAAGCGCGAAAGAATGTATTTGGAAGAGGAAGTGCGCAACCGGACCGAGGAGTTGAACATCGTCAATATGCAGATGGAGAAAGCGCTGCTTCAGGCTGAGTTTGCAAGTGAAGCCAAGGGGCAGTTTCTGGCAAACATGAGCCATGAAATCCGCACACCAATGAACGGTGTGATTGGTATGACCGATGTTTTGCGCAACACCCGTTTGGATGACGAGCAGCGGGAGTTGGTGAATATCATTCAGAAAAGCGGAACGACGCTGATTTCGATCATTAATGACATTCTGGACTACTCGAAGATCGAATCGGGCAAGATTGATCTGGAGACGATACCGATCGATATTGTCCACATCGTCGAGGAAGTGGTCGATATTCTGGGTGGCAAGGCGTTTGAGAGTGGCGTTCACTTCTTTTACACGATGGCACCCGGCATGCGGCGGCATTTTCTGGGTGATAAGACCCGCATCCAGCAGGTTCTGATCAACCTGGCCTCGAACGCACTCAAATTCACCCGGTTTGGAAGTGTGGAGATCCGGTTGTGGACGGAAGACGATGCCGGCAGTGATCATTCCATTCTGCATGCGCAGGTCAGGGATAGCGGAATCGGGATTCCGGAGGAAAAGATGCATCGGTTGTTCAATTCGTTCTCACAAGTGGACGCTTCCAACACCCGGATGTATGGTGGTACTGGACTCGGTTTGGCGATCAGCAAGCGCCTGATTGAACTGATGTTTGGGAATATTTCGGTTGAGTCTGAGGCCGGCAAGGGTTCGGTGTTTACTTTCCACCTCCCGTTGCGGGTGGATGCGGATTCGAAACCGCTGCCCGAACGGCGCATGGAGGGGGTCAAGATTGCCGTTGTGGACCCATGTGAGCGGCGCCGTCAGAATATCCGGGAAGTATTGGAACACGAAGGTGCCTGGGTTTTGGCTCTGGAACACATCGACTCACCGGCGATCAACGGCAGCGGGAGTCAGGTCGTGCTGATACTGGAACGGAACAATGAATCACTTGCGACCGCGATTGAATCGTTGAAACCCCGGAAAGCGACAAAACCGGAGGCACTGATCCTCTTTTCCAAGTATCCGCTGGAGGAAGTCTCGCTTCCGGAATGGGTGTCCTATCTCACCAAGCCTTTGAAGTATGATCAGTTGGTGGCCGTGATCGATCAAAAGATCGGCTTGACCTCTGATGTCGGGAAAGAGGCGGCAACGGGCACTCCGGATCAACAGGAAGTCGAGCCTTCACGGATGGAAATCCTTTTGGTTGAGGACAACGTGACGAACCGTAAGGTTGCCCAGATTATGCTCAAGAAGATCGGATACCATTGCGACATGGCATCGAACGGAGAGGAAGCCATCGCGAAAGTGACGGCAAAGGTTTATGATCTCGTGTTGATGGACGTGCAAATGCCGGTGATGGATGGGATTCAGGCGACCCGCGAGATCTGCCGACTCGTGCCGGAATCCAGCCGTCCGCGGATACTGGCGCTTACCGCCGGTGCGATGAAAGGGGATCGCGAGGCCGCGATTGAAGCCGGTATGAATGGATTTCTTGCCAAGCCCTTGCGCATTGAGGAGTTGCAGGCCGAACTGCAAAATACCCAGCGCAATTTGGCGGCTCAAGACAACTGAGAACATCCATCGGATCGGTTCAGACCATCCGATGCGCTCTGTGGATCAGCCCATTGTCCGATTAACCGTTGCTGAGATGTGAGTGAATCGCAGTCGCCAAATCCGCGATTTCATGACAGTGGATCCATTCGCTTGAAGTGAAGCGGATGCCGAACACATTTTCCAGTTCCAGAATGATTTCCATGTGTTTGATGGAGTCCCATTCCGGTAGGGATGAGCGGGGGGTGTCAGCCCGGATTGTGTCGTCCCCTGCTTCAATGAGATGGGCGATGGTGTTGCAAAGGAGTTTGGACTGGGCTGGGGTCAGGGGCAATGCGTTCATGGGAGCATTCGCTCAAGTCGGGAGATGAGGGTTTGGAATGCACCGAACGGGATCGGGCCGTCCATCGGAATGTCGACACTCGACAAGAAGGCCCGAAGGCGTCCGTTGCGTCCGGTGTCAGCATAGTGAAAACAGACCCGTTGAGGAAGCAGGTCCTTGTTCATGAGGAGAATCCTGTGAAGGAAAGCGTGTTCCACTCTTTTTTCCAACACGCGGCAGCTGACGCAGAACGCATGGATGAAGATCGATCCGCTGATGTCGTCAAAGCTGAAAGCCGCCATTCCAACGATGCCTTCATCTCCAAAGCGGTCTGAATAGCGCAGGCTGAGGAAACTCCATTCTGCGGAATCCTGCAGTGCCATCATGGCGGGCGGATCCCAATGCTTGCCGTTGAGGTTGAATTGATTGGTCCGGAAGGATAGCTGACTGAGCCGTGCCCAATCCTTGTTATCGGGAGGCAGAACCTCGATCCGGATCTGCAGGCTTTTGAGGAATGCGGATTCATCTGGTGCCTGCACCTGCTGAGCTGAGCGCATACGGATCCGTTGATAGGATGCGGTTCGGGCCGCGTCTTCTTCGGATACTCTTGGAATCGCAAAATAGGTGGGGATAAAGGTTCGCAGCAGCCAATCCGGCCGATCCACCGGGTCTTCGGGAAGCTCCGGTGTCGGCACCTCCGGGCAGTTCATGGCGATTTCCGCCCGTTCGCGCGGGTCGTCGTCAAGCACAACAAAGGCGGATAAGGGAATACCGAGTTCTTCGGAAAGGGTTTTGAGGGATTGGGATTTGGGATGCCAATTGATTTTGATACCGGCAAGGTGCTTTGCCCTGATCCTCATCTGGCTGTGGTTGTTGATGAGATCAAGGGCCGAATCCTCGTCATTCTTCGAAATGACGGTGAGCAATACTCCCATGCGGGAAAGGGAGAGGAGGATGTCCTGAAAGGTGCGGTAGGCTAAGCCGACGCCGGATGGTCCCAATTCGACCGGGGATGTGTCGACAGCGTCCACGATCCCTCCCCAGAGCGTGTTGTCGAGATCAAGTGCCAAGACCTTGGACGGTCTGCGCGTGAAGGCTTCGAGGTGGGACAGGAGCAGTTTTCTCAACTCCTCCAGAGCGGGTCGGGAATAGGGGATCCCTCCGATATACCAGAGGCGTGAGTCGCTCCATTGGGAAGCTCCGACCCGGGCAAATAAACCGGCCACATCGAGCATGGCGGTGTTGGGATTGTCGGAACAGATCTTATGAAGCGGCTCATTCAGGGCGTATTCGATCCGGTGCCTTTTCCGGCCCGAGATCAGGGGGGCGGGCGTATAGGGGCTGATGTAGACATTCGAAATCAGAAAAGCCGTGCCGGGAAAGCTCCGGACCGCATTTTCAATGCTTGCGATGATCTGAGCCCAATCCGATGTGATGCTGGAATCGTCGGACCATTCCCATGGGAGCCGTTCGAGAAGACCGGGGTAGTTTGGATCGATGTGGATCCATACAATATCGGAATGGTTGTCTTTGAAACGCGGCTTTTCACTGATCAACTGCGAAAGCAGGGTGTTAAACCCGTCCCAGATCAGTTCAAAAGCATCGTTCCGGGAGAACTTCGCAACCGGTTCCAGATTGACGTGAGAGAGGATGGTGACTTTCGCGTTTTGTTCCATCGTTGCAGCTTCCCTGGTGTATCCGTGAAATGGGCATTCAACACCAGTCCCGTTTGGGTGCCAATGCAATTCGAGGCTTGAGTTGTAAAGAATATCGCAATTTCAGGGATATTGAAAGGGTTTTGCTTTTTGAGTCGAAATTCGTTCCGATGGATTGTAAGGATAAAGGGCGAGTGTGCAAAGAATGGTAGATTGCGTAAGGATGCGCCGCGGGCATCCGATCCGCTTATGGGAATGACACCGGAAGAACAGTTGAAAGCGCTTCAGAAGGAACACCAGGAGCTCCAGACCGAGCATCTCAGGGTGTGTGAGCAGTTGGCACGGACCCGGGAAATGCTCCAGATGATCATGGATAACATGCCGGAGTTCATTTTCTGGAAGGATAAATACTCGAGGATCATCGGATGCAACCGCAACTATGCCTATGCGATGGGATTCGAGAACCCGGACGAGATCATTGGGAAAACGGAATTTGATCTCCCGATGCCACGGGAGCAGGCCGAGGATTCGTTCCAGCGGGATGTGGAGGTTATGCGATGCGGAATCCCGGAATACCATGTGATGGAATCCCGGGTGCAGGAAGGGGATCAGATCTGGGTCGATACCAATCGGGTTCCCCTGTTTTCGGACGGGGAAGTGGCGGGAATCTTATGCACTTTTGAGGACGTGACGGACCGCGTATTGGCTGAACAGGAAATCCGGGCGCACAAGGAAAAGCTTGAGCTTCTCGTGGAGGACCGGACACGGCAATTGACCGACACCAACCGCGAACTGGAAGCCATCAATTTGAAGCTCGAGGCGGCGAATCGGGCGAAGAGCCAGTTTGTCGCAAACATCAGCCATGAAATTCGCACCCCCTTGAATGCGGTGGTGGCGATGACCGAGTTGATGCTGGATACCCGGGTGTCCCACCTCCAGCGCGAATACCTGCATTCCATTCTTGAGTCCACGGATTCGCTGCTTTTTACGATCAACGACTTACTGGACTATTCCCGCATGGAAGCGGGCAAATTCAAACTCGAGTCCTATGCCTTTGACATTTGCGAGGTGGTTGAATCGACGCTGAAGTCTCTCTCCATCAAGGCCTACGGAAAGGGTCTCGAGTTGGCTGTGCGAGTGGCTCCGGATGTTCCGGAAAAGGCGATGGGCGACCCGTTGCGAATCCGTCAGATCCTTGTGAATCTGGTCGGTAACGCGATCAAATTCACGGAAAAAGGGCACATCCTCATCGAGCTCAAGAGCGAGATCCTTCCCGACCATGCCTTAAGGCTTCGCATTGAAGTATCCGATACCGGGGTTGGGATTCCCGATGATCGGATGGATGCGATATTCCGCGCGTTTGAACAGGCCGACAATTCGACCACGCGGCGTTTTGGGGGATCCGGACTCGGCTTATCCATCGTCTCTCAACTGGTGGACATGATGGGTGGGCGAATCGAGGTTCGCAGTGAGCCTGGAAAAGGGAGTTGTTTCAGTTTCGATATCTTGCTTGGTCTGGCGGATTCATCTCCAAAGTGTGACTGGGATCTGGTTCGCAATGTGATGCATTCCAAACATGTATTCCTGATGGAGGAGCGTCCTTTGAGCGGTAGCGTTCTCCGCGATACGCTTGTTCACATGGGGGGCAACGTGCGGGTGGCTCCATCCGTTCAGGCGATGGTCCGGATGGTGGATGTGGGCGGTGAAAGAGCGGATTTGATCGTGGTCAATGCGGGTCTTCACGGGGGAGAGGAAGCCCGTTGGCTGGTAGAACGGCGCAAAAAGGGTCTTGTCGATTGCCCCGTCCTTTTTCTTGTGGATCGGGCGGACTCGCTCAAACACATCGAGGGCGAGATTTCCGAGGCGGAGTGTTTGTTCGGACCGGTTTTTCCTTTTGAGTTGTGTGAACGGATTCCCTTGTTAATGCGGGGCACTGGTGTGGAGTCCGGGCCGATGGAACCGGAAGCGTCTCCGGATTCGGGCGACGCAGTTCCGTCGCTGAGGATTCTGTTGGTGGATGACCGGGAAGTGAATCGCAAGATCGGCTATGCGCTTCTTAAAAAACTGGGACACGAGGTATCATTTGCCGAAGATGGCCAACAGGCTGTGGAACTGTCGAGGATTGGCAGCTATGATCTGATCCTGATGGACATTCAGATGCCGGTGCTCGATGGTTACGAGGCGGTCCGGATGATCCGTGCACGGGAACGGGATACGGGCGGCCATGTTCCCATAATTGCAGTAACGGCGAACGCTCTCAAAGGAGAAGGGGATCGCGCCATTCGCGGGGGAATGGATGGATACCTTTGCAAACCCATTCACATTGCCGACCTCAAGGCGACGATCGGCAATGTTTTCAGGGAGCCGGGGAAGGCTGAATCCTCCTCCGGTGGTGGTGTGCTTTTGCCCTGAACCGGCAACGCGGACACGCATCAATGCCCTCTATCCGCGACGCTGGTCCGGTGCTTGAGGGTTGGTTTTGGCAGGCACTTCTCGATGAACCTCCGCATATTGCATGGGTTGGCCATGTCGAAGTGCTTGCTTTGCAAAACAAAAAAAACAGCCTTCCGGTTCGGGAAGCAGGGTTCTTGTTTTTGAAAAAGGATGGGTCGGGTGACTAGGCTTTTTCTGAACGGGTTCCCTGCTTGCGGATCATGATCCACGACGATGCGATGGAATGCATGGATGCCACATGCGAAGCCGTGGAATGCGTACATGCCACACTTACCGCTTTGATATTGCCGATGCTTTGCAAGTCATTCGACTGTTTGTAGGCAATCACAGGTGGCTGATTTGATACCAACGTCACGAAAGCATACCTGTCCTGGACGTCAACCCGAAAAACCGATCACCGGCCAAACCGGGTGTGATCAATTCGATACCTTAGGTAAACCGCGTGGCGATCTGTAATCTCCGGAGTGCGGGTGGTCCGGGGATGGATGAGTTGGGAAACGGTGCAGGCCATGAGGCTTTCGCCTGCATGGCCTGCAAGTAGCGGCGGACGGGGTCCGCACGCATTTGGATGTGTTGTGGTTTAGGGGAGAGGATTCATTAGCCGAGGATGGCCACTACTTTCGCTCCATCCGGGAGTTCAGCGTCCGGGATAAGGTTTCCGGGGAGGGCTTTGCCGTTGACGCTCAGGGATGTGACTCCGCGGTTGAGGCCTTTTGGATTCTTTACTTCAATGTGAATGGATTTTCCGCGGAAGCGACGTTCCATGGTAAACCCGGGCCATTCTGAGGGAATGCAGGGGTCGATCCTGAGGCCATTGCCTTCAGCCCGGACTCCCAGAATGTGGGCGGTGGCGCTGTAATAGGACCACGCTGCTGTTCCCGAGAGCCATGGAATGCGGGCCGCTCCAAACTGCGGACTGTATTTCGCGTGGGTGGATTGGCAATGCACATACGGCTCGGACTGGCGGATCTCCGCCTTGTCGTTGAATGCCGCCGGCATGTAGGCCCGGTGGTATTGGTAAGCCAGATCCCCGTTTCCGAGGAGGCATTCCGCCATGACCACCCATCCCTGCGGATGGTTAAAGATACCGGCGTTTTCTTTTGTTCCATGATTGAACAGGATCGCGAGCATGACATCGGCCGGCATGGTTTTGACCGCCGGGGCGCAGAGCATGACGCCATATTCTGTGCTCAACTCGCGTTGGAGGGTGTCCATGCACGTTCTGGCCTGCTCCGGTGTCGCAGCCCCACTGATCACCGCCCAAACCTGTGTGTTGAGGTAAACCGCGCCTTCTTTTGATTCATGGGTGCCGTAGAAGGTTCCGTCTTGTCCGATGGCCCAGATGAAGCGGTCTTTGCTCCAGCAGAATTTCTGGATGCGGGCGTCGAGATCCTCACGTTGTTTGAGGGCCCAGGATTGTTCACCCGTTTCGCCCAGAGATGCGGCGATATCCGCGTAGACGGACAGTCCAAGCCTCACTTGGAATGCCACGAAAAGGCTTTCGCCACGGTATCCGAGTCTCAGGCAATCATTCCAGTCGGCCTTGAGTCCGCAGGGAAGCCCATGCGCCCCGGTGCGTTCGAGGTTGAACTCGAGGGCACGTTTGAGGTGTCCGAATACGGTGGCTTCTCCTTGGTCCGCATAGGGAATGGTTTTGCGATAGAAGCCGTAGTCTCCGGTTTCCTCCACATAAGCCGGAACGGTGTTGAAGAACCACAGGCAGTCGTCCGAGCGGAATTCCGAGTCAGGGATCATCGGTGTTTTTCCCGGCTTGTGTTCGAATGGTTTGACCACTGGAAGCGCTCCTCCATTGGAGAACTGCCCCGAAAGCATCAGCTCGAGGCGTTTTCCAGCTTCTTCAGGAATGCATGGCAGCACAGCAAGGATGTCCTGCACCGTGTCGCGGAATCCCAGTCCGTTGCGTTCGCCGTTGTAGACGAGGCTGGCGGCGCGTGACCATGCGTAAGTGATCAGGCAGTTGTAGGCATTCCAGACATTGACCATGCTGTCGAACTCGCCGTCCGGCGTTTTGACGGTGATGCCGGAGATGCGTTGGTGCCAATAGGAGCGGACTTTCTCGAACTCGGAAGCTGCGCGTTCGAAGCTGCCGAATTCGGCGAGGGTTGCCTTGCCTTCGACTTCCGCCTTGCCAATGCCGATGAGCACGAGCATTTCCTTGCTTTCCCCGGGGGCGAGGTCGATCTGAACGTGATAGGACCCGCAGGAATTGTCGCCGTAGGATTCCGAGTTCAGGCTTTTGCCGCTGACAACCACGTCCGGTTTTTCATACGAACCGTAGATGCCTACGAATGCTTCCCGGCTGAGATCGTATCCAACGGGATCCGCGCCAATCAAACCCATCCAGGAACGCTGCCCCTGGTGGTTGTTCGCGAGATTTTCGGGGTCGGCATCCAGATTGTCGTTGATGGCCATCCGGATGATGCCGTCCTTCATCACACACTGGCCGATGTATTGCGTATACTGGAGGTTGAAGTTGTCCTGTTCGATGTTCCAGTTGTTGCTGAATTCGCAATAGGTAAAGACCGAAAGTTTGCGGGGGGCATTTCCCGTATTGGTCACCTTGAGTTTCCAGTATTCAAAGCGCTGTCCCATCGGAACAAAGTAAGTGGACTCGGTTTTGATGCCGGAATACTTGGATTCGATGATCGTGTAGGCGGTACCATGGCGGCATACCGATTCATATTGATCCAGCGGTTTGCCAACCGGTTGCCAGGAGCTTGACCAGAAATCGCCGGTGTCGCGGTCGCGCAGGTAGAAATACCGTCCCGGTTGATCCATCGGAATGTTGTTATACCGGATGCGCAGGAAGCGCCCTTCGGCAGCCGATCGGAAAAAGGCGTAACCGCCTGCGTTGTTGGTGATCACCGAACCGAACTCCGTGTCTCCCAAATAATTGGTCCACGATCTTGGTGTGTTGGGTTTGTCGATGACATACTCCTTGGCAGCGTCGTCAAAGTATCCGTATCTCATGGTCGTCTCCTCTTGTATATTGTGCTGTGAATGGGGTTCGGGTTCTTTTCCGGAATGGGGGAATGGTGTTCGGTGTATCGGTTGATGTCGATAGTGAATCCTCTGCCATACCCCGGATGCTGCCTATCCAAAACCATCCGGAAGCCAGGGGAAAGCCCGGATTCGTGGCAGGGTGCTCACACATATGACGCCGCCGCTGGGTCCGACATCGGGTCGGGGTCTCCGGAAGGCCCGGATCCGGGGAATCTTGATCAAAACCCGGATTTTCGCTTGATGGACGCTTGAATCGGGTTTCGTTTGGGCATGTCAGTGATTTACCGCCAGACACGCTGTCCGGTTGAATTGACCGGGTTGCTGTTCTTTGGTGGGACAGGAACCAGCATCCAACGAATTTCCAAGCTATGGCTTTTTTCAGCAAACCTTCTTACTCAACGATTGTCTACCAGAAGAAAGACATTCCCAAGGGACTGTGGAGCAAGTGTCCGTTGAGTGGAGAGATCATCTACCACAAGGATCTGGAAAAAAACCTGATGGTTGTCCCCGGAAGCGGATACCACTTCCCGATCAATGCGCGTGCCCGCATTCATGCGCTTTTGGATGAGGGCAGTTTTGTGGAGGAGGATCAGGATGTGCGGCCGGTGGACCCACTTGCCTTTGCGGCGAATGGTGCCGCCTACGCCATGAAAATCGAGGAGAACCGTCGCAAGACCAAGGAGAACGATGCTTTCGTCTCGGGAACGGGTCGGTTACAGGGTATACCGGTGTGTCTCGGTGTGATGGATTTCCGCTTCCTTGGAGGAAGTCTCGGGTCGGTCGTCGGGGAGAAGATCGCCCGTGCCGCCGAACGTTCCTGCGAGCGCCGGATGCCCTTGATCGTGGTCAGTTCTTCGGGCGGTGCCCGCATGCACGAAGGGATCCTGAGCCTGATGCAGATGGCATAGACGAGCGCCGCTATCGGGCGACTGTCCGATGCGGGCATTCCCTACATTTCGGTATTGACCAATCCGACCACGGGTGGGGTCACGGCGAG
>JAQVLM010000356.1 GCA_028704125.1 Opitutales bacterium | reverse complement strand
TATCCAGGAATCTTGATCGATCCGGATAATATGCAAAAATCACTCTGGGTCTTGGGGAAGTCATGAGGTAACGAAGAATGCCTAACCCGGGATGATTTCATCGGAGATCCCGATCAAAGCCGATGCGAAACGAAAGATCAAGCGTTTGTATGAAAGGGGAATCATTCGGGTATCAAATCATCTTGTCTGATGTTGCGTTTCGACATTTCAGCCGATAAACAGGGTAAATTTTCAACCTCAAACCGTCAAAAAACACCATGAACATGAAGCAGACTTTTTCCGGACTCATCCTCGGTATGGTGGTTGCCGGGGTCACCAGTGCTCAGGCTCCGGTAGATCACATACTTGATTCTCCCGAGTTCCCATCCGTTGACATTCTCAACTACGGAATGTCCGACTCCGACCTCAACCGGATCAACGCGGTGCATTCGGATGGATACCGTGTGCAGAGCGTGAACGAGGAACAGAAGGTGATCGACACCGTTCCAGCCGCTATGTGGCGCGGGGGGTGTGTTCCCACAACCTGGGCGATGATTCTAATGTATTGGGAGCAGATGGGCTTCACAGACATCTTCCCGCATAACACCACAACCAAGTTTATTGGTAGTGTTGAGGCGGTAAAAAACGTCCAGTTGATCGCGAGCGATCAGAATTACGAGGATTACTTTTATCCGGATGATTCGAGGACGCCGGAAATCATTCCTGACCGTTCGAGTCTCGAATACTATCTGCGTCCGCCAAATTGCCTTGCGGATTTGTTCCTCTCGTCGCAGTCCCGTTACAGAATGTCGCAGGGTTCAACGGTTTCTACATATGCGACAAGGTTGCTTCCGGAGTATATCCGCAACCGCAACCCGAACTACACAATCGGGTTCGAGTCGTGGAGTGTCGTTCATTCTGGTTGGATGTCTTTTGATGGACATAATTCTGTGCAAACGAGTGTCGATCCGTGGGACATCCTGAGACGCGAGATTGACGCGGGACGCCCAACCGTCCTCGGGGTGGATACCCAGGGTAGGGGAGGTGCCGATCACGAGTGTGTGGGAGTGGGATATGCCATCCGCCAAGGGCAGCGTTACTACGGAACCCTTAATACGTGGACATACACAATCCAGTGGTATCCGTGGGTGAAAACCGCGAAGGGTGTTCCGTGGGGCGTGACGGATATAACCACAGTCAACATGAGCCACAACGGAGCCGTTACAGCAGCACAGTTCGAGCCGGGTACACTCCACAAGTTCTATCAGAGCAGCAACGGATCATACTTCTTCACCGCTTCACCTGAGGAGGCCGCTGCCGTATTCAACAACCTGCCGAACTGGAAGTATCAGGGTCCGGCCTTCTACACGCTCGGAGATCCCAAGGGAAAAGGGAACAAGCCCGTTTACCGTTTCCGGAACAAATACGCCAACACCCATTTTTATACGATCCTTGAGTCTGAGAAAGCGAACGTAATCGCCAATCTGAGCGAGTGGTACCAGTATGAAGGCGTGGCCTTCTTCGGGAGAACCGATCAGCCGAAGGGAAACAAGCCGGTTTACCGGTTCTGGCTCGCCAAGACAGCTTCCCATTACTTCACCATCTCGGAGAACGAGAAGGAATACCTGATCCGTTACGCGGATCCGGAATACATCGCCTACGAAGGCGTGGCATGGTATGCCGCCCCGCTCTCTGAGGAAAAGCCGTGGAGTCCAAACGGGTATGTGTTGGGACGTTAAGACGTTAGGAGGTTGGCGTCGGGTTTGGTTGGGAGCCGCCCGACGCTTTTTTTTGAGGTTCGAAAAATGAATAAAAACACCATGAGTATTCATAGCGAAAAAGATGGGGCCAAAAACATCTGCAGATCGGTGGATGGTCAGGGTTGAAGGTGCAATGCACCGGAGCGAACACGGAACTTCTACCTGGATCATGCGAAACCCATGATTTTTCTCAAAAGCAGCTTGCAATCCAGCCAACAACCGTCTTGAATTATGGACGTTGATTCTAACACCAACCTTCGAAAGAAGTTTATGGCCATCAACAGGTTTGTTATCCCAAACTTATGGACGGGGATGTTCTAGATCTCCATTCTTACAGCAATCCCGCAAGGGGTTATGAATCAAGGCGACTTCCACAAGAGCCGCCTTGATTGTTTTATCGGCCCACCCTGCCACCCATCACCTATTGGAATGGCCCCCAAAAAAAGTCCCGAAGTCGGACACTGAAGACCCCACGTAACCTCAAAACTCACACCCAAACGATCACAGCTTGGAGAAAAAAACCTATGTGGATCAA
The DNA here is from genome assembly GCA_028704125.1 of Opitutales bacterium. Classification (GTDB taxonomy): domain Bacteria; phylum Verrucomicrobiota; class Verrucomicrobiia; order Opitutales; family JAFGAQ01; genus JAFGAQ01. The sequence continues at coordinate 1,786 of JAQVLM010000356.1, read as the reverse complement.
CATCACAACGGACAAGGACACAAGTGCACCAATATTGCACCAATGCATCCAATCGAAACTCAAGAAAAACCAGCAGATATCTTCCGCAACCCTCTGATTATCAACATGATGGTGGGCCCTCGGGGATTCGAACCCCGGACCAAGGGATTATGAGTCCCCTGCTCTAACCGCTGAGCTAAGGGCCCTAACCGTTGCCAATCAACGACTTACGGGATTGTTCTTGCACCCAATTTCTTGATGTGTAAGTCATTTGTGTAAGTCCTTGAAAATATGAATGACCCGACACACTACCAAAGAACCAAACTTCAGCGAGTTTCAGAGAATCTGTATCGAAATCAAACATCGGGAACTTACTACGTCTGGATCACAAGCAATGGCAAGCAGATTAAGAAGAGCCTGCAAACGAAAGACCGGAGACTTGCAGACAACGCACTCCTCGAATTCCTCGGGGAAATTCAAGGAAAAGAACTCAACAACCTTTCATCAGGCATATTATTCAAGGATATTGCCAAGGAATGGATGGGGCAACAATACCACATGAAGCCCTCAAGCTTCAACCGAACTACTTTTGCACTCAACCAACTGAACCCGATATTCGGTGATCTCGAACTCAGGAAAATCACGCCTTCACTCTGCCAACGATGGGCGGCGACACGCACAAAAGCCCGGAAAGCATCCACTTACAACAAGGAACTCTCGATTCTCAAGGGAGTATTGAATCTAGCAATTGAACAAGGGCATATAATTTCAAACCCAGCAGAAAAGCTCAAACGGGGGAAAGTCATCGACAAAGAACGAATCATTCCCACCAGGGAGCAATTCCAGACAATTCTTGATACCCTCAGGCAATTCAACAAACGATACGGCGAGGCGGCAAACCTCATCGAACTTCTTGGAACTTCAGGCATGCGACTCAGCGAGGCAACGGCCATCCGTTGGGATCAAATCAATTTCGACACCGACATGTTCACCATCAGCGGGGGCGAAAAAGGAACAAAAAACAGCCGAATCCGCACAGTTCCGCTATTTCCGCCCTTGAAAAAATTTCTTTTGCGAAATAGGCCCGAAAACCCGACTGGAAAAATAATTTCCGTGGATTCCAGCAAAAAAGCACTGGCCACGGCATGCAAGCATCTGAAATACCCACACATCACCCACCACAGCCTAAGGCATTATTTTTGCAGTAATTGCATCGAATCAGGCGTGGACTTCAAAACAATCGCTGAATGGCTCGGACACTCGGACGGGGGAATTCTCGTCGCAAAAACTTACGGACATCTGAGACAGGATCATTCCAAAAGGATGGCAAAACTTCTCAAATAGCCCAAATGACAGAGCCCCACATCCACAACAACAGCGACACGCCCGATATAGAATCAAATATCCACCGTCCTCGACCGCAAATCCTTGTGCGACATGACACACTCAATGCGGCGGAAACCGAGCCATATTGACACAAACTTTACAAACCCATCTCCACCTATATCTCAATATTGTCACACAAAACAAGGAAAAAGCAACATATTTCTTCGCATTCCGACATATTCCGACCGGAAAGCAGCACAAGAGGTGGGGGTTCCAACTATCCGCGCCACAACATGTAGTATTCTGGCACGCAGGCTGCTGAATACCGCGATCATCGAACATTTCGAGGATCCGCGCCCTTGGTTTGGGCATTTCAAATATCATACATCAATCATATGTTAACATATACAACATCGGGCAATACCCGACTCATCACCGACGAAATCTATCGAGACATTCAAGATCAATGGAGATGGAGAAA
>JAQVLM010000355.1 GCA_028704125.1 Opitutales bacterium | reverse complement strand
TCAATCTACAGTCGGCGATAGCGTTTACGTCCAATGCGGTGGTAGATATCCGCCAGCACATCCCGGATTACCAAACCGTATTCCAGTGCAGTCCCATGCTCTTCAAAGATGAGCTCTCCTTTGCAATCCGGTTCGTTTGACCATAGCTCCTCAAAACGCAGGATCTTCAACCGATAACCTGTGGTTCCCGTCTTTGTGAAGACCCACCGGTATTCACCCGGCTCGTCATCGAAACTGGCTCTGGCTTCATCCGCCCCATCGAGGATCGTAATCACTGCATTTGACAGGTCTGCCAACGCATCCGACAAGTAAGACACCCGCATCGTCGCGTTGTAGTCCGGGTTCGAAACTACCGCCCGTGCCCAGCCATCACCCGTAAGTGTATAGACAAGTTTCATTTCATGTTCATCCCACCCTATTATTAAATGTCACTCCCTTGCGACCACGGTGTCGTAAAGCCCATAGGTCGCGAGCCCCGGATGGCTGTCGATCCCGGTGTAACGCAAGGATGCATCCTCATACCGGCGAAACGCGAAAACTGCCTGGTTCATCTGCTCAGTATTGAAGACCTTAAGCCTCACGAGTAGGTGAAAATCGTTTACCGTCAGGCCAGTGACCGTCTCAAACAAGTCGGGTTCAATCCTTGTGATTACATCCTGCAAGGTGTTCTCGCGGAAGTCGGTCAGGTACATGAACGCAGGAATACGAGTGGCAAACTTGATAAGCTTTTCCTGTATCTGTTTCCGCTTGGACTTGAACTCCTTCTCCTCCTCTGTGAGCTCCTTTTTCTCTTTCGACGAAAGGTCCTCACTCTTTGCCTTCTTTTTGAGATCCTTCACCCTCTCACTCTTGTTGATGATGGTCTCAATGATGTTATCGCCCAGCGCACGCCACCCTTCGATCCGCCCCACCGCAGCCATCGCTTCAGGACTGTCCAAGATCCGGCGAAGGGTATCGTTGTCGACGTTCACCAACAGAGCACTTTCCCATTTGCGGGCGAGCAATGTGGCGGATGTTCCCGCCATCGCGATATCGAGGATTCCACCCGCATCAATCTGGGTCATGTTCGCGCCATCGTAGGCCAGAACGGGCAGAAACGAAACCAGATCCCGAACCGCATTCTCCGGGTTTGCCTCATTGGGCGAAAGCCCTATGCCGTATTCGGATATCTGCCGCAAGGCTCGGGTGGGCGCAAAATCGAACACAAAACAAACCGGTTTCAGGATCTCCTCTCCGCTTGGATCATCCCCGTTCGGATTTTTGATAGACCATGGCGACTGCACCCGAAATGCTGCTTGAAAATAACTCTCCGGTGACTTCAAGTTCCGTAGCATCAGGATAGAGGACCACTGCGGCACAGTAACACCTGTTGTAAGCTTACCGCATGAAAGGGTGATCGTCTTTGAGTCAAATCCGCCACCGATCGCCTTGCGAACCGGAGGAAGCGCATCCAAACCGACTCCCGCCGATGCCCCTGCTGCGACGATCGGAGTGTATTCATGCCAAAACACGTTCTGCTTCTCCGCCAGCAGGTTCGCCATCGCATGGCATGATGCTACGTTCGGGAGAAACCAGAATGAATGTTGTAGGTATGGCAATAAGCGGACATCCGAATACGGGAACGGCGGACGTGTTCCGGTTTTGAGATGCTCCACCGCCCGCGCCGTGTAGCCGCCCCGGATGATATCCAACCATTTCTGAACTTCATTCTTGTGTTTGAACTGAGCTTTCTTTCCCTCGCCCGAACCGGAAAAAAACTCATTGAGATCAAACTCGTCAAACTCCCCCGCACTGGCGATGGTCACCAACTCATCCGGCATTTGGTAGGTCAACAACCGCATCTGCGGCAGAGCCGCGTAAGGGTTCCGCTCATCCGGATGCTCTCTGGCAAACTCCTCCTTTGCCCTCTGCTCATCGGTGTAAGTCCAGTTGAAGATCTGCTCCTCAATAAACTCTCCGGTAGCCAGTGCCTTGAATGGCGTGCCTGACAGGTATAGGTAGGCGCTGGTCGTTATCGGCAGAAAATCAGACTCGGCTTCAGATAGTTCGCTGAGGTCCTCGTTCACATGCTCCAATCCGGATGCGTATTCGAGCTTGGCCTCCTTCTTCGCTACGGATTCGTCTTCCCCTTCAAACAACTCCTTTGCCGTCTCCCGCCACGCCCCGAAATGGTATTCGTCGAAGACCACAAGATCCCAATTCATCGTGTGGAGCCATTCATTCTTCGACTTGATGTTCCCCACCTGATCACGACCTAGTAAATCTTGAAAAGATCCGAAATACACCAGCGGCTTGTCTGCCGAGACCGAAGTCGGGTCCGCATCACTGTGACGCGAAAGGTATTGCCAACCATCGAAATCCACATGCGACTCCAAGTCTGCCTGCCAAGCATCCTCTACGGCCGGTTTGAACGTCACCACCAGGACACGCCGCGCTCCCAGCTTCCTGGCGAGCTGATAGGTGGTGAAGGTTTTCCCGAAGCGCATCTTCGCGTTCCACAGGAAGCGGGGAACCGCATTTCTATCTTCCGCCCATATTGATTGGAAATAGGAAAAGGTCTTCTCCACAGCATCGGCCTGCTCGGCCCGCATTGCAAAAGTCTCACAGTGGGATCCGCTGAACTTCCGACCGCTCCGCAGCTCAACAAGAACGGTCCGGATGTCTCCGACTCCACAGCGCATCCACTCCAGTGCCGGGTTATCAAAACCCTTGCGGACAAGCGCCGCCCTTACATCGTGGTCAGAGAAGATCGTTCCGTCGTCCCGTTCGGCCGGCTCATCCAGCTCGATCCGGTAGTTGGTGATATTCGCAGTCTTGAGCTGCTCAGCCACCCTTTGCCTCACATCCCGGGTTGTTTGCCCCACTTTGAGCCAACCGGCGTGTGCCTGGTCCGCGATCGAATATGCGTAAATGCGCGGTCGAAGATTCGGCCGGATCGCAAGGATCTCCTCAATGCTGGGCTTACTCATTGGATTGCTCCATGGGGCGAATCATACTTTCGACAAAGGACCACTCTTTTCGATTCATTCCGTATCTTTCACAAAGTATCGAATCTGACCACACCTGAGAAAAATCCTGAGCAGGCACAAACGTGTAAACCAGCTGTGTCGCATCCTGAGACGGTTTATGTAGAAGCACAAGGAATCGGAATATTCTGGTGGATATGTATGAAATACAGTTCCGTGCTTGTTCTTCTATATCGAAGGGGCCGAAAAACATATATGTTTCCGAACATACACTTCCCGGTATCCCCAAAAATGGACGTCCCAAAATAGAATGAGGGAATGAATCACTGCCACTACCAGCACGAGGGATAAAAACCTTCCACCGATCAATCAATTTCTCATTCTTAGTCACTCTTTCTCGTTCTACATAACCCTGTCCTCCATTATGATAGATCAAAACAGAATTCTTACCTCGACTCTGGATACCTTTGAATTTCGTGTCGAACCCAAAAGGTTTCCTAGCACTCACCAAATCCATAAACCGTTTACCCGACGGAAGAACAAAACAATCTTCTATTCCTGTCTCAATTTTCATAATCTTTTTCAGAATGGGAAGCGCTTCATTGTATCTGATGAATACGTCCGCGCCACCTTCCAACAAAGGACGCTCAACGGGAACACCATTAATCCCCCGTTTATCATGCGTTGTCACTTTCACGTTACCCCGGGAATAACGATCCCATAGAAAATAGCACACACCTCCTTTGATTTGAGTACCAGAAAACACATCGTTACTATCAGGATAGTCCTCTATTATTCGCAAACGATCATCAGAAAGCATTGATTCCCGGAAGTCATCCAGACCTTTCCCACCTGCAAACCAGCGGGCGGGAATGACCATTGAGAGATAACGGGGCTCCAAAGACTTCGCTTGCTGGACAAAATGGTGATATATGGGAGCCGCACTAGTTCCGAAACCTTCATCGCTCAATTGATAAGGCGGGTTTCCAATGATTACGTCGAATTGCATATCTTGTCCAAATATTTCAGATATCCGGGTCTTGATGTTGTCGGTGTGAATGAAAGCGTAGGCGTGGGATTCTAACTCAGGACCGCGATCATAGGC
>JAQVLM010000354.1 GCA_028704125.1 Opitutales bacterium | reverse complement strand
TGATGGAATCCGGTCGGGTGGTTGAGCATGCTTCCGCCGATGCGTTGTATCAGAATCCCTCGCATCCATACACCCGCCGGCTGCTCAATGCGGTGCCGGTCCTCTCAAGCCTTGCGGAATAGTCTTTGCATCCCTTTTTATGTGTCTTTTTTGAGATTCTTGGGAGTAAATCGTTGACAAGCCGTTCTTGAAGCAGTTTCTTCGGCTCTTTTATGAAAGTGGTATCTTCTATCAAATCTCTCAAGAACCGTCATCCCGACTGCCAGGTGGTACGCCGGAAGGGTCGCATTTACGTTATCTGCAAGTCGAATCCTCGCTACAAGGCAAGGCAAGGCTGATTAACCATTTATCTTTACTATCGTGAAAAAACAAGGGCATCCCGAACTGCGTCCGACTTGTTTCCAGGACGTGTCCACAGGCAAGAAGTTTCTCACCGTATCGACCATGAAGTCGAAGCGCAAGGAAACCATCGACGGCGTGGAATACGAATTGTTTGTGCGCGATATCACGTCTGATTCGCATCCGGCTTACACTGGACAGAAGCGTTTTGTGGATACCGCAGGACGCGTGGAGAAGTTCCAGAGCAAGTTCAGCCGGCGCAAGCGCTGAGATTACCACCCGTGCGGGTGGTGACGATCTTATCCATTCATTTCGAGCGGAGACTGTGGTCTCCGCTTTTTTGTTGTTGAGTGTCGAAGGATCCGGGGCATTGAATAAATGATGCTCGCACTTTCGCAAACACCCGATGGGTAAGGTGTATGGAGCGAACAAACCAAAGGATCCCGAACAATGCCGCCTGAATCGACAGATACCGCCCGGATGCGGCTCCCGAGGTCGTTGCTTTTTCTGGCAGTGGCTGTTGGAACCGGGGTGCATCTGGCCGGATTTTTTCTGTTCAGGGTGGCCATGCCCGAGTTGCGTTTCCGGGAGATTCCCGAGCCTTATGTGGTTTTCACCGATTTGAGCGATGTGGATGGCGGTCGAATGGTGCGTGATCGTGCGAATCTAGCCGACAATGAGCCGCTTTTTTTGCCAAGTCCGCATGACGCATCCTGGGCCGAGATGCAGCTTGACCGGTATTTGGAGAGTCAGGACAGCGGTTTGCTCAAAGCCTATCCCCCGATGATTTCGCTGGCGGATGAAAACCTGCTGAAGGCACCCTATGGAGTGGAGCGGTGGGTTTCTCCGGTTGAACTGCTGGGTAGCTCAGGGGATCGTGTGTTTGAGTTCTTCGGACAAACCGCGATGCTGGAAAAGAAAGCGGAGGGCCGTTTGGCTTGCCTGACCTTTATGGATGAGAGCACCGGGAGAGTTGTGTTGACGGAGAATATCCCGGTGGGAAGCTCGGATGCCATTCCGAATGGAAGCCTATGGAGCCCTTCGGAGTGGTTGGTTCACGTTACTCCCCAAGGTTTGTGGGGTAATCCTCTTCCCGTCCGGTCATCTGGACTGGAGCCGGTTGACGCCTATGCCAAGCAACGTATCATGGATGAAGGGATGCGGTTGATGGTGCCCGTTGGATACTACCGGGTGATCCTGAGTCCCTGATTGTTTGGGTATTTGGAATGGAAGCATTCCATTCGTTCGGCAGCTTCAATAGGCTTTTTCGGCTGCCTGTTTCAATCTTTGATTGGAGTGTCAACCTTCTGTTCTCCGGCCGGTCAGTGCTTGGGTGAGGGCGGCTTCGGCTTCTTCGAGGGAGGGAGGGCTTTTGGAAAGGGATTCGACGGACTGGCCGAGTTGGGTATGGTAGTAGGCGAAGAGGAGGTTGTAGCGGAGGTAGGGGGCAATGACGGGGGTGGTCATTTCCGGCGTGTTGTTCAGGAAGCCCTCCTTGGCTTCCGGGCGTTCCCATGCGTTGCCACGCCCGACGAAGTCGGCATAGCCTTCCTTGATCCACGTGGGGGTGCGATGGAGGCGCCAGAATCCTACCATGCGTTCGTGGTGGATATGAGTAAACTCGTGTGCAAGGAAATAGGAGAGGGTGCGTTCCTCCGTAAGCGCTTTTCCGTCATATCGTATGAGTTGGTTGCGGGCGATATCCCCACCGCTGAAAAAGCAGTGAGGCATAAGGTAAGAAGCAAGTCCGCCGGCTTTTGGACAGGGGAGGAAGAAAAGTCGGCGGCGCCAGGTTGAGTTGCAGATGAATGCACTGAGCCCCTCGCAGGGTTCCCATCCGCTGATGGTCTCCATTCTGGAGATGGTGTCCGCGATCATGGCTTGGGCATCGGCTTCTGAGAAGGGGCGATCGGAGTAGAGATGAATCCCTGAGATTTCAATCCGGTGAGGGAATAACCGGGTGGGGTGGGTCCAGATGATCCCATACAACAGGCAAAGCGTCATGCCAGACAGGAACCAGGGAAGGAGCCGGTGGCGGAGTTTGCGGGCAGGTGGAGGGTTCTGGGATGCGGATTGTTGACTGTTTGAACGGGAAGGGGTCATGATGAAAGCAGTTTTCTCGGCAATCGCTTAAGACAGGCGGGTGCAGTCGCGGATCTAGCCTGGATAGCGGACGGTCGATCCGTCGACCCATGTTGGGCCGATCAGGGTGGCGATCGGAAAGGGCGGGATCCCACACTCGCCGTTGTGAATCATGCGCAGGAGCATGTCCACAGCGACGCTGCCGCACAGGTCATTGTGTTGCCGCATGCCCGCCCATTCGGGCCGGTTGCTGCGCCATTCCAGCTGGATCAAACCGACGTCTTCAGGGACCCGCATTCCGAGATCCTGAATCCATGTTCTGACGATGTTGTAGAGGGTGAAGATCACATCGGGGCGGTAGGCATCGAACCAGCGCCGGAAGATTCCCGGATCCACCCGGGAAGCTTGAACTTCGAAGAAGGGGGGGATCCGATCCTGAGGGGGGAGCAGGAGTTGACCCGAGGCATAGCCTGCGCTGAAGCGGTGTTCCACGAGATCGTCGATCTCCTGATCCAGGACCAGTCCCGGGCGGCGGTAGCCGAGATCAATGGCTTTTTCGAACGCCCGAAGCGTGAGGATGTGGTGGTCGACACAAGCAAAGGACATCGCCGGACGGCGGGTGCGCACGCCGGTTACCACGCAGGGAAGGGCTTCAATGGATGGAACAAGGCACTCCGGGATGCGGTTTTGTTTCATCATGCCAATGAGAAGGATGCCCCGTATCCCACGGGTCAGCAGGATATCCTTCCACCGGTTTCCCGACATTCCGGGCTCGTGAAGCCAAAAGGTGTCCACCGAGTATCCAAGCGACAGGGCGCGTGAGCGGCATCCATTGAAATAGTCGGGAATGGTTGGATGGTCCTGAATCGCGTTTCGATCATGATTGGCGTTGATCAGCGCAAGGGTGCCGAGGCTTCCCTGCGACGAGCGCCGCCGCATCTGTGACATGAGTGTGCCGACTGCGGGGTTGCGTTGGTAGCCCAATCGACCCGCGATCGCATGAATGCGCTCTCGGGTGGCGAGCGCGATCTGGGGATCGTTGCGCAGAGCGAGCGAAACGGCGTTACGCGAGACGCCGGCTTCGCGGGCGATGTCGGCCATGGATGGAAGATGCATAGCGGGGAGCGGAATGCGACTGGGGATGATGGGCTTGACTGTAAAGCCATCGGACGCTTGGGCAAGCGAAATCGGATGACAGAATCTCTGGGGTATGGCTGTTACCCTTGGTCTTGATTTTGGAACAAACTCCGTGCGGGCTCTGCTGGTTCGTTGTGAAGACGGTGAAGAGCTTGGTGTGGGTGAATGCGTGTATCCCAGCGGAGAGCAGGGCGTGATTCTGGACAGGCGGAATCCGCACCTCGCGCGGCAGCATCCGGGAGACTACCTGATTGGGATCGAACGGAGTGTGTCAGCCGCTATGGAGCGGGCGAGAGCGCATCCATCCGGGTTTGATCCAAAAGAGGTGATCGGAATCGGGGTTGACACGACCGGATCGTCTCCGATGCCGGTTGATCCGTTGAACCGGGCCTTGGCGATGCAGCTGAGATGGCGTGGCAATCCGGCGGCGGAGTGCTGGCTGTGGAAGGACCACACGTCCCATGAGGAAGCGGCAAGGATCACCGGTTTGGCGCGGGAACACCGCCCTCAGTATGTGGCCAAATGCGGTGGAACGTATTCGTCGGAATGGTGGTG
>JAQVLM010000353.1 GCA_028704125.1 Opitutales bacterium | reverse complement strand
AGGACGCCACGGAAACAAGGGGGTTGTTGCCCGGATTGTTCCAGTGGAGGATATGCCGTTTCTGCCCGATGGAACGCCGATTGAAATCTGTCTGAATCCTCTTGGGGTGCCTTCGCGAATGAACGTGGGGCAGGTTCTTGAGACCCACCTTGGCTGGGCATGTAAAAAGCTTGGACTCAAGGTTGCGACTCCTGTCTTTGATGGTATTTCGGAAAAGCAAATCCGGAGCTACCTGAAGCAAGCCGAATTGCCCGAGCACGGTAAGGCGAGGTTGTTTGACGGACGTTCCGGAGAAGCTTTTGAGCAGAGCGTCGTTGTCGGCTACATCTACATGATGAAGCTGAACCACCTTGTTGCTGAAAAGATCCATGCACGTGCGACCGGTCCTTACAGCTTGATCACCCAGCAGCCACTTGGAGGAAAGGCGCAGTATGGTGGTCAGCGTCTGGGAGAAATGGAAGTGTGGGCGTTGGAAGCCTATGGAGCTGCTTACATGCTTCAGGAGTTGCTCACCGTCAAATCGGACGATGTGCAGGGAAGGACGAAGATATACGAGTCCTTGGTAAAAGGAGACCGGAGTCTCGTGGCGGGAACACCTCAGTCCTTCAATGTGTTGATGAAGGAAATCCAGGGTCTGTGCCTCGATATCCGTCTGGAACAGGACGAGTTTGATTTGAACGCCTGATCTGAAGCCATCAACTGAATCGCGTCATCCAAGAATCATTTCACCATGAGTAACCAGGAATTTGCTGAATCTCTCAATCTCGACAAAGACCGTTCCCTGCGGAGCGTCGCCATCTCGATCGCATCTCCGGACTCGATACGGCAATGGTCCCGGGGAGAGGTAAAAAACCCCGAGACGATCAATTACAGAACATTCAAGCCTGAGCCGGGCGGATTGTTCTGTGAACGGATCTTCGGACCTGTAAGGGACTACGAGGCCGGAAAGTACAAAGGCATCAAGTATAAGGGCATGATCGACGAGCGCACGGGAATTGAGTGTACCGTGGCCCGTGTGCGTCGTGAACGTATGGGGCACATCGAACTTGCTGTTCCGGTGTCCCATATCTGGTTCCTCAAGAGCATGCCGAGTCGGATCGGGCTCATGTTGGATGTAACGGCCCGGAACCTTGAGCGGGTGATCTATTACGAGAACTATATGGTCACCAAGCCGGGCAAGACTCCTCTCGAAGAGAGGCAGCTCTTGACCGAGCAGGAGTTCCAGCAGGCACAGGACGAATATGGCTACGATGCTTTCGAGGCCAAGATGGGAGCGGAAGCCATCCGCGATGTTTTGGGATCTCTCGATATGCCGGCTTTGGTTTTGGAGTTGCATGAGCAGATGCATGCAACGCGTTCCAAGCAGATCAAGAAGAAGATCGCGAAGCGGTTGAAGGTGATCCAGGGCTTCATGGAATCCGGGACCCGTCCGGATTGGATGGTTTTGGAGGTTCTTCCAGTGATTCCTCCGGATTTGCGGCCTTTGGTTCCTTTGGAAGGGGGCCGTTTTGCGACATCGGATTTGAACGACCTTTACCGTCGGGTGATCAATCGGAACAACCGCTTGAAGAACCTGATGCAGCTCAAGACTCCGGATGTGATCATCCACAACGAAAAGCGGATGCTCCAGGAATCCGTGGATGCGCTCTTCGACAATGGTCGGCATGGGCGGGCCATTACGGGTGCCGGAAACCGTCCCTTGAAATCCTTGAGCGATATGCTCAAGGGGAAGCAGGGTCGCTTCCGTCAGAATCTTCTCGGAAAGCGGGTTGACTACTCGGGACGCTCGGTAATCGTGATTGGTCCGGATCTCAAGTTGAGCCAATGCGGATTGCCCAAAAAGATGGCTTTGGTTCTCTTTGAGCCGTTTATCATCCGTCGCTTGAAGGAATTGGGCTTTGTTCACACGGTTCGTGGGGCCCGCAAGATGATCGAAAAGCGGTCTCCCGAGGTGTGGGATATTCTCGAGGAAGTGACGAAAGGGCACCCGGTCTTGTTGAACCGTGCGCCAACCCTTCACCGTTTGTCGATTCAGGCATTTGAACCGGTTTTGATTGAAGGTGATGCGATTCGCGTGCATCCGTTGGTTTGTACTCCGTACAATGCTGACTTTGACGGTGACCAGATGGCGGTCCATGTTCCCTTGTCGCTTGAAGCGGTGATGGAAGCGAAATTGTTGATGATGGCAACCCACAACATCTTTTCGCCATCCAGTGGTAAGCCGATTCTGACACCGTCTCAGGACATTGTTCTTGGCTCGTATTACCTAACGTTTGAGCCGGTGGCAAAGCCTGAGGCTGGAAAGCGTGTTCCGTTGATTGAAAGCATTGATGAAGTGCTGTTGGCTGAGGCGGATGGTGTGCTGAAAAAGCACGACTGGATCGACCTCAAGAATCCGGACTACGGTCGTGAAACGGAAGTCGGAAACTCCGAGCGGAAGGTTATCCGGACCACAGTCGGCCGTGTCATTTTCAACACGATCTGGCCGCGTGAAGTTGGCTTTGTAAACTACCCGGTGGCCAAGGGGAAACTCGGCGACCTTATTCTTGCCACTTACAAGACAACGGGGCAGGAAAAGACGATCGAGACCTTGGATAGCCTGAAACAACTTGGTTTCAAGGTTGCTACTCAGGCGGGTATTTCGATCGGTATCGACGACATGATCATTCCTCCGAGCAAGCAGGAAATCATCAAGCGTGCGCGTGCTTCGATCGAGGAAGTGGAAAGTCAGTTCCGCAAAGGTATCACGACGACGGGTGAACGATACAACAAGATCGTGGACATCTGGGGTGGTGCGACCGACAAGGTTGCGGCAGAGGTCTTCCAAAGCCTATCCACCAGCCGGAGCCGCGACGAGATCAATCCTGTCTATATCATGATGGACTCCGGAGCCCGTGGTAACAAACAGCAGGTGCGTCAGTTGTGCGGTATGCGTGGTTTGATGGCCAAGCCGTCCGGAGACATTATTGAGCGGCCGATTCTTGCATCCTTCCGTGAAGGATTGTCGGTGCTTGAATACTTCATTTCGACCCACGGAGCCCGCAAGGGTCTGGCCGATACCGCACTCAAGACAGCGGATGCCGGGTATTTGACCCGCAAACTGTGTGATGTTGCGATGGATTGTGTGGTCGCCGAAATCGATGACGGGAACCGCGACGGGGTTTGGAAGATTGCAATCGGGGATGGTAACGATGATATCGTGTCCCTCTACGAACGTATCGTCGGCAGGTTTGCGACCGATGACATTCTGAATCCTTTGGATCCTTCTGAGATTCTGGTTCGCTCCGGGCAGATGATCGATGAGGAAACCGCCAAGCGCATTGAAACGCTGGGAATCGACCGTATCCGTGTTATGTCGCCTCTCACGACAAAGCAGAAGGTTGGAATCACGGCGAAAGAATACGGTGTGGATCCTGCGACCAACGATCTTGTTGAGATCGGGAGCGCAGTTGGTATTGTTGCTGCCCAGTCCATTGGGGAGCCGGGAACCCAGCTTACCATGCGAACCTTCCACATCGGTGGGGTGGCAAATCAGAGCAAGCGGGATCCGGAAATCCGGGTGCGCAATGGGGGGAAAATCAAATACTCCAAAGATCTTCGTTGGGTCAGAACCAAGGATGGTGGCCGTGTTGTCACGAACAAGACCGGCTCGATCCGCATTCTCGACAACGACGATTTCGAGCTTGAAGTCCACAAGATGGTTGTGGGTGCCGCATTGCTCTTTGAAGATGGTGCGACCATAAAGAAGGGAGAGCGTCTTTCGGTCTGGAATCCGACAGTGGTTCCCATTTTGTCCGAAAAGACAGGTATCATTTCCTTCACAGATATGATCTTGGGAGTGACGGTTAAGCGTGAAAAGGATGATGCATCCGGACGTATCGCAAGCACGGTTATTGAACACAAGGAAGACCTGAATCCTCAGATTGTGATCCGCAGCGAGAAGGGTGATCCCGTGGCCAGTTATAGCGTTCCGACAGGAGCTCAGAGTTCGGTCAACGAGGGTGACTTCATTGAGGAAGGCACAATTTTGGCGAGGACACCACGGCAGGCAGCCAAGACTCAGGACATCACCGGTGGTTTGCCGCGTGTTGCAGAGTTGTTTGAGGCGCGACG
>JAQVLM010000352.1 GCA_028704125.1 Opitutales bacterium | reverse complement strand
TCTCACGGAAGCGGGCCTCGGAAAAACGGGAGACAATTCCAACTACGAGTTCAACGTCCAGTTATATGACTACGCGGATGTTAAGTTTGCGACTGAGGAGTTTGAATCTTTGTGGGATGAGGCGGTTCCTATCCTTCCGGTTGACGCTGCCAAGCTGAAAGAAAAGACATATCTGAATGATGAGGCCACTCCCTTTGAGGTCTACATTAAATTCCTGATCGAATACTTTGGGACTAACGTGGACTTTGATCCAAACTCGGTGAGCGATCTTCCCAAGGGCTTCAAGCGTTTGGCTTACCAAGTGGATGCTGTTTCGCAGGGCTATGAACTCCTACGCAAACACAATGGTTTCTTCCTTGCGGATGTCGTGGGGCTCGGAAAGACGATCATCGCGATCCTCATTGCCAAGAAGTTTTTCTACCAGAATGGGTTTCCTAACCATGTGAGCGAGACGCTTATTGTCTGTCCGCCCAGTCTTCAGGACAACTGGGATGACACCATTGGCAACTTCGGGCTGAAGAACTGCAGGATTATCACCAACGGCAGTCTTCACAAACTGAAACATCCTGAGAAATATGACCTGATCATTGTGGATGAAGCCCACAAATTCCGGACGGATACGGCCGAAAGCTACAATGCACTCCAGACGATATGCAAAACGGATGTACCCCGACGTAACGAACAGGGCGATCCGATCAAGGTTCGCAAGAAAGTCATTCTCGTGTCGGCGACTCCCTTGAACAATTCGCCCGAGGACATCCGGAATCTGGTCTACCTCTTTCAGGACGCCAAGGAATCAACCCTTGAGGTAGCCAACCTTCAGCGGTTTTTCAACCAACGCATTGAGGACTATCGCAAGGCAAAGAAAGCTCCGTCCACGGCTCAGATGCTCGCGCAGGTGAAGCCCATCTATGAGCTCATCCGGAGAAAGGTTGTGCAACCTTTGACCATTCGCCGCACGCGCACCGACCTTGTTGAGCATGAGCAATATGCTCAAGACTTGAAGACTCAGGGGATCACCTTCCCGCAAGTGCGGCCGCCTCAGCCGATCTACTATCCGTTGGACTCCAAGCTTGAGGATCTTTATGATCGGACGATTCACTTGCTCCAAGCGCCTGTCGAAGGTTTAACCTACAACCGCTATCGGGCAATTGGCTTCTTGAAACCCGAGAAGAAGGCAAAATACCAGAACGCGGATCTGATCTCCAGCCAACTTGCCAAGATCATGAAGACGCTTCTTGTGAAGCGCCTCGACAGTAGTTTTTTCGCCTTCAAGGCTTCGATGGTGCGGTTCCGGGATGCCACCGAAGCCATGATCCGAATGTTCGCCAACGGGCGCATCATTATCGCTCCGAAGCTGAAGGTCAGCGACTATATCATGGAGGATCGCGAGGAAGAGTTGATTTCTCTCGTTCTTGAACAGCAGGACTCCGACCCGACCATCGATATCTTTGATCCATCGGATTTTGATCCGGATTTGCTGACAGGGCTCCAGCATGACTTCTCAATTCTCCAGAATCTCTGCGCGGCATGGGAATCCGCAGAAAGTGATCCCAAGCTCGATATCTTCGTTCAGAAGCTTCCCGGGCTGCTCGACAAGAGTATCAATCCCGAGCGGAAGCTTGTCGTGTTCTCGGAGTCAGCGGAGACGGTCGGCTATTTGGCCAATAAGCTTACCTTGGCAGGATACGACAAGATACTCTCTATTCATGCTGGCAACCGCAAGGAGCGACTTCCCCTCGCGCGCTCCAATTTTGATGCTAACATTGCCATCACTCAACAGGACAATGCCTATGATATCCTCATCAGTACCGAGGTTCTGGCAGAGGGCGTGAACCTTCACCGGGCCAACGTTATCGTCAACTACGATACCCCGTGGAACTCCACGCGTCTCATGCAACGGATCGGGCGGGTGAACCGTATCGGTTCAAAGGCTCCCGCAATTCACATCTACAACTTTTACCCCACAGCCAAGGTCAATAGTGACATTGAGCTGGAGAAAAAGGCTATCCTCAAGCTGCAGGCTTTCCATTCTGCCTTGGGCGAAGACAGCCAGATCTATTCGGACAAGGAAGAGATCGGAACTTTCGGTCTCTTCGAAAAAGTCCCCGAGGAAGCGGAGAAAGACGAGCGTTTGGCCTATCTCATGGAGCTTCGCGAGTTTAAGGAGGAAAATCCCCAACTGTTTCGCAAGATCAAGCATTATCCCCTTCGTTGCCGCGTGGGTCGCAAGGACAGAACCCGCAGCGACACCACTCTGACCTTCATCCGCAGCAAACGCCGCGATGCCTTCTACCACATCCGACCCGACAATGCGGTCGATGTGCTCACCTTTGTAGAATGTGCGCGTCTCTTTCATGCCAACATCAAGGAGAAGGGGGTTCCGCTTCCTGAGAAACATCACGATCAGGTTCAGGTAGCCTTGCAGGATTTTCAGACCCGGGTTGAGGACGAAACTGCCTCCCAGAGGATTGTGGATGTTTCCCAAGGCCCAAACGAAAAGAAAGCCCTCGCATTTCTGGATATCTTCCTCAAGCAGTCCTTTGTTGGTGAAGAAGAGAAAAGGCTCATTCAGTCCGCAAAAATGGCGATCCGGAAGGGCAAGTTCACCAACCTGCAACGCGACATCAACAAACTCCAGCGTGCGGTCAAGAATACCTCTCTTTCTCAGGTGACCTTGCTCGATAACACGCTCGCAATACTGAAGCGGTATCCCCTCGATGAGGCCGATACTCCCGCCGCTCCACAGCCCTTGATCGCCATCCGGGCAGAATCGATTGTTCCCGAGATCATCATCTCCGAATCCTTTACCGCTACACCCATCCCATGACCAGTGACGATCTCCGCACCTCCCTGCGCCAACCCTACGCCCGGCAGACCTGGACCACGCTCCTCAGGCGGGTTTTCGGGAAGCATGTGCGACTCGAGTCCCAACCCCGTTCGGTCTCCACCGGAGATGATGAAGCCGTGCGATCGATTGCCCAGATCGGGAATGTTACGCTCGATGATGGGCGCAACCTTGCCGTTATCGAGGTCGAGGTGAGTGATAGTATCATGCTGTTGCGCAACCGCGTAAGTCTCCGCAACAAAGTCGCCCGGTTCATTGACGAGGATCGTGCCCACGGAGTCCTTGCGGTCTTCAGCTCCAGCCGTCCCGAATACCGTTTCAGCTTCACTGCAAGGGAGACTGTTTTTGATGAGCAGGCTGGTATCGTTGAGAAAGAAACCGCCACCAAACGCTTCACCTATGTGCTTGGACCCGGCGAAACCTGCACCACCGCTGCCCAGCGCTTTGAGCAGCTCAGCACCAAGCGTGATTCGCTCAATCTTGGCGATGTGGTGGAGGCGTTTTCCGTGGAGAAGCTCAACAAGGAGTTTTTCAGCTCATACCGTGAGCACTACCTCCGGTTCTGTAATCATTTGCTGGGAGATGAAGCGCGGGCTCAAACCTACCGGATCTTTGGGATCAGGCAGGTGTCTATTGCTGCTGAACAGGCCCGGCTCGAGAAGCCCGTCCGCGACTTCGTGAAACGCCTGCTCGGGCGCATTGTCTTTCTCCACTTCATCCAGAAAAAAGGATGGATGGGCTGCCCGGCTGACTCCGATTGCTGGAGTGGCGGGGATCCGGATTTTCTGCGGAATTACTTTCACGCCTCGACTGATAAGGCGGCATTCCACTCCGGGCGTCTTCTGCCGCTCTTCTATGAGGCGCTCAATACCCCCGGCAGGCCGCAAGATGTCTATGCTCACACCGGCACCCGGATTCCTTACCTGAACGGGGGGCTTTTTGAGGCGGTCATCCCCGGCGAGCGGGAAATCGATTTCCCATCTGATTATTTCGAGGCCCTTCTGGACTTCTTTGCCCAATACAACTTCACCATCGATGAGAACGACCCGGATGAGCACGAGGTCGGCATTGATCCGGAGATGCTCGGGCATATCTTCGAGAACCTGCTCGAGGACAATAAGGACAAGGGAGCCTACTATACTCCCAAGGCGATCGTGCTGATTTCATCTGGGAATAACAACCGATCTGCTGTAACAAACAATCAGGTATAAGGGTCTCTCATTTTTTTGATTTATCAACAAAATAGTGAACCTTTTCATTAATTAACACAGAATTATCTGA
>JAQVLM010000351.1 GCA_028704125.1 Opitutales bacterium | reverse complement strand
AATTGGAGCGCGCGTTGGATTACCATCGGCGTTCGTATGCGATGGAGAATGATTTGGGCAATATCAGAGGGGTGGCGTATTCGCTCAATGTGATCGCCGAGACCATGGGAGGGCTCAAGCGTTACGCCGAGATGCGGGACTACGCAAAACAGGCGTTGGTTTTGCATGGTAATCTCAGCAATCCATGGGGGGAAGCCTACTCTCATCGTTTGATAGGGGAGGCCGAAGGGAAGCTGGACAACTGGTCGAATGCCAGATCCCATTTGGAAAGCGCTATTCGCATCAGCGAGTCCATTCAGGCACGGGAGCACCTCAAAGAAGCGCATCGGGTGATGTCGCACGTTTATGAGCGTTTGGATGATCCCTCGTCGGCTCTGCACCACTATCGCCAGTTTAAGGAAGTGAGTGATGAGATTCTGAACCGCGAAAGCCAGGAGCGGATCAAGGAGTTGGAGGTCCGTTTTGAGACAGAAACCACCCGGGAGCATTTGGAGTATGTACAGAAAGAGGCGAGTCTTCAATCGGCCCAGTTGGGCGCGGAGCGTCTCATGAGACGCGTACTGGTGGTGGGTGTGCTCTTGATGGGTGTTTTCGTCGCTGCGATTGGCGTTTTGTATGCACTGAAGCGGCGGGCAAATGCGGAGATTGAATCCAAGAATCGGGCGCTTGCGAAATTGAACGGCGAGCTCGAGCGTATTGTGGGTCAACGAACGGCGGATTTGAGGCAGGCAAATGCAGGGCTTGAAGCGGCAAAGACACGTATCGAAGAGGCCGATCGCCTGAAGTCCGAGTTCCTGATGCTGATGTCCCATGAGTATCGAACGCCTCTGAATATCATTCTTGGATTTGCGGGGTTGCTTCACAAAACCGTGGAGCCGGAGGCTCAGAGCATGACTGAGGCGATCCTATCGAGTGGCCAACGTCTCAACGACTTGCTCACGCGTATTCTTGATTTTTCGGAGTTTGACACGGGAAATCAGATTCCTGATCCGGAGTCCCTGGATTTGCACGCGTTGGTTGAGGGGACCTGCCAATCCTTCAGAAGGCGCGCGGATGAGAAGGCATTGCGTTTCAGGACGATTGTTGCGGATGATACTCCTCTGGACTTTGTCTGTGACCGTCGGCGCCTCACTATCATCCTCAAGGAGGTGATCGACAACGCAGTCAAGTTTACGGACTCAGGATGTGTGACCGTTCGTGTCTATGGTGGCGGAAAGGAGCAGGCATCCGTTCCATCGGCTGTGTTCGAGGTAAGCGATAGTGGCCCGGGTATAGCTCCGGAGGTAATGGTTCAGCTATTCCGTCCGTTTACTCCAGGAGATGCTTCGTTGAAAAGGAGTAAGGATGGGGTTGGCTTAGGTTTAGTGATGGCTCAGCGATTGGTTGAGCACCTCGGGGGCGAGCTGTCCTATTCGGGTGCCCCGGGCGTCGGCTCGACCTTCAAGATATGGATTCCATCGCTTTCAAGCGCCTCCTTGACTGCGTCTGAGCTTCAGTCCGGCAAGGTAGCATCCCGCTGCTAAAATAACGATAGTAGCCGATGTCGGAAGGTCGGTGTGCCAAGAGAGCGCAAATCCGGCCAGCGAGATAACCCCGGTTAGCACACAGCTGCGTACCATGAGCGTTCGTAGGGAATGTGTGTGCGGTAGCAGCGTTGCGGCGGGTAAGGTCATCAGTGCGATGACGAGCAGAATACCTGAGCTTGCCAGCATGACGACAACAGCGATTGCCACAAACGCGAGCGTCGCGGTTCGGAGAAGCTTCACTTTCACCCCATGGAGTTGGGCAAACTCGGGATCAAAGGCCATCATTTCGAGTATGGGATAGGTATAGGATACGATTCCGATGAGAACCAACCCGAATCCCGCTGTCAGCCAAAGGTCGGAGCTCGTGACAAGCAGGACGTTTCCAAAGAGATAGGCGGCTGGATCATGGTAGCCGGGCGTGCGATGCATGGCGATCATGCCGATGGCCATGCTAGCCGTCCACACGAGACTGATTGCAATGTCGGAGCGGTTGGGGAAGCGGTGACTGATTTCACTGACAATCCATGCTGACAGAACCCCAGAGACGAGCCCACCTGAGAACGGTGTGATCCATGCCCATCCGGTGAGATGGTTTAGGAAGATCCCGATCCCCACTCCTCCGAGCACTGCGTGTGCAACTGCAGCGGCGAGATACGATATCCGGTTAACCACAATCCATGATCCGACGATGCCAGCTGGAATCGCGGAAAATGCGATCGTGATTGCCGTAAGCGTGAAAAACGCCACCTGGGGGGAAGTCATCCAATCTCGAAAGGCAATCATGAGGTCGAAAAGTCAGTCATGCGTTGATGCGGTTATCCCGACGCAATCATCTTGTTATCGTGGGATACGTTGCAGTTTCCGTTGTCATGATCCACCCACCTGAGCTGCCCCCCGTAGAGTTCGCGCAGGAGAGTGGCATCGAGTTCATGGGTGTGGTGCGTCCATACTGCCCGATTGACGCAGAGAACCTGACGAAACATGGCATATACGAAGGAGATATCATGGGTGACCACGAGCAACATGCATTCGCTTTGGATGCGAAGGAGTTCTTCCTTGAACGCGCTCTCCACTCTGGGATCTGCATGAGCCAGTGGTTCGTCAAGAATCAGTAGGCGGGGATTCCCAACCAAGGCCCGTGCGACCAGGGTGCGTTGCTTCTGGCCCGATGATAAATGGTGAAAGGAAGTGTGCCTTAAATCCCGGAGACGAAAACGGTCAAGGAGATCATCCACGCGGTTTCCTGTGGCCGGTTTGCCCGATGTGCGATCAGCTGCCATTATGAGAACCTGTTCCACCGTGATGGGAACCAATGGATTGACTTGCTGAATTTGGGGAACGTAAGCCACTCCTTCCTTGATGCCGGAGGGATCTTTCCCGAAAACACGGACACGCCCTTTTTGAGGAGTCAGGAGTCCGAGCATGAGTTTTACCAGCGTGGTCTTACCCCCGCCATTTGGACCGATAATACAGTAGGAATTGCCGGACGGTATCCGGAAGGATGCGTCCTGAATGATGGGAGTGTCATTGTAGGCAAATGATACTCCATCGAATTCGATACCATCAAAAGAGGGGCTCATCGTTCAGAACTACTGGAGTGATGGTTGAGAAGGACGCTCCTGAGATGCTCCATCATCCCGAAGTAATCGGTGGACAAGGGGTCGACTACTTCGGCTGGCAGTCCGATCCGGGAAGCAAGCCTGCGGATGGGAGGCGTGTCAAATTGCGGTTGAATTAGCATGCAGGCAATCATTTGCTCTTTGGACTGGCCCAACATGTCCGCGATTTTGCGGGCCGATGGGCTTTTCCCCTCATTTTCTATGGCCAGTTGCTTCAAGCCATAGGCGTCGGCGAAATAGCCAAAGGCGGCATGGTAGGACAGCAGGGTCGACTCCCGCATGGGCCGCAGGACCGAAAGGTTGGTCTCGTGGAGATTCCGGAGTCGTTCAACCAGAACCCTGGAGTTCCCCGCAAAGGCATCGGATGCAGATGGCAGTTCTTTTGCGAGGGCGGCCTCAAGCGCTTGTGCCATGTGAATCATGTTGAGAGGGTCCATCCAAATATGAGGGTCTTCTGTTGTTCCTGTGTGGCATTCAGGTGTGTGGTTGTGATCCGTGTGGTCGTGTGCGGATTCCATTTCGATCCGCCGGATTCCGTCTTCAAGATGCACGATGATCAGCTTCGGGTTGCGGTCTTGCAATGAATCGGCAATCTGCTCTTCAAACGGCAGCCCAATGGTCAGGAATACCCGGGTTTCGAGCAGCTTGGAAACGGTTTTGGGTGTGATCGATGAGAATTCATGATTGGATCCTTCGGGGAGTGCGGTGATCACCTCAACCTTCTCCTGTCCAATCTCGCGTGCAAGAAATGCAGCCGCTGGCATGCCCGCACCGATGGTGATCCTTTCCACTGATGTCGATGCTTCGCCCGAAGCGGGATGGAAACCGAGTCCTGCCACAACAACGAGAAACGAAACCAGCCCGTGAAATGGGCTCCGTCGAATGCTCATGGAAACTAGGGAATCGTTAATCATATGTGTTCCCATTGGCGATACTCCTGATTGGCTTGGCTGTCAACCATGCGCCCATTGTGATCCAGATGTGAATGCC
>JAQVLM010000350.1 GCA_028704125.1 Opitutales bacterium | reverse complement strand
AAGGAGCCTGCACGGTGATGGTGCCTGCCTTCAGGTCGAACGACACCTTTCCCATCAAAGCGGGAGCATGAGTGGCGACCAAAACCGTATCAAAATCATCCGGGTGAACCGCTATCGTTAACGGCTGCGCCATGAAAGGCAGTGTCGGTTCGCACCCTGAACCCGGCAAAATGATGCGTTCAGCTTCGTCTCCGGTGAAGCCATGAATCTCAAGCGCACCCCTCAAATCACCCAACACCTCAGCCAAAGTCGAAGACACCGAAAAAACATAGGCTTCATTGAGAGCACCCTCTCGCTTCAAACTCGCACCTGGCAGCCGCAGAACACGCCCGACAATTTGCTCAATGGCAGTGGCGGACCGCGTCTCCTGCAGCGAGCATAGGACATAGGCGAAGGGACAATCCCATCCTTCTCTCAGCTTCTGCACCGTCAGGATGTAGCGCACGGGACATTCTGCGGCTGATATATCCCTCACATCCTTCAATTCATCCAGCTTTCCGGTGCAAATCCTAACTTCGGATTCGGCGATTCCCTGATCACTGATCAGGTGTTTCTTGAGCTCGATCGTATGCTCAATATCCCGCCCTTGGATCAAGGCAATTGGCCGGATGTATTCCCCTGAAACCTGCCCTTCGCGAGCGGCCATTGCCTCAAGATCGTTTCGAAGCGCAATGGCTTCAGACAGCAAACGGGCCCATTCCCCCGCAGGCCGGGTGATCACCCGTATCGGCAACTTGATCATGGCAGCCGCCTTGAGTTCCGCAGCGGATACACGGTGCAGCACATTGGACGGAGCCTTCTCCCGGTCAGGCGTGGCAGTAAACTCAAGGATGCAGGATGGATACAGCTTTCCGAGAGTGGAAAATGACAAGGGAGTCCGCACATTATGGGCCTCATCCACCACCACAATCGGCCGATGCAGTCGCAACACATTCTCCAAGGATCGGGCCGGCTTGCCGTCCGGGCCTGTGGTCAGATCGTCCACGCGATCCGGCGGAACGCTCCGGAAATGCTCGTCGAGTTGCCCATTCATCGGATCATAGACTTTGCGCCCGGTGGTATCGTCCACCCGAAACCCCTGAATCGTCGCCACAATCACCACTGTAGCACCATCCAGAACAGAGGGAGACACCCTCAGGGCTTCCTCAATCGTCAAGACTTCCACCGACCCAAGGCCAGGGCTAACCACACCATCTCCTTTTTCAAGTGCATGGCGATACGGATGCCTTGGATTCTTGAGCGCGGAAACTGTCTGTTCCAGAATCGGATGGCTCGGCACAAACCACAAGACGACCCCTCGCTCCGCACGCTGGTAGTCCTTTACCGCAGCACCTATGGCATGAGCGGCAATCAGGGTCTTGCCGCCGCCAGTCGGAACCCGCAGGCACACATAGGGCATTGAACCCGCCAGTCCAGGGATCTGCACAGGAATGTAGGGTAGTGATTTGGCTGCGGATCCCGCCACAATCTTCTCAAACGGATTGCGCGGATCACCCGTGCGGGCCACCTCGCGAAGATACTCACGCAAGACGCCCAGTGTTCGGGTCTGGTAGGGTTTGAGTGCGAGATTCATGACGTTGCGATTTCGTATGGAGTCTGACGAAAACAGATCTGCTCGCTGCGCAGACGATCCTCGCCCAACAGACAACCGTATGCATACACCACCTTTGGCCCACTGTGTGCGGGCAAACGGGCAAGAACCGCCCGGGTCAGCACATTTCCGCCGTTGGAAGAATGATCCCCCAATATCCCGTTGAACAGAAGATAGATCGCCGTCCCTTCATGAATTCCGACCAAAGGAGAATCCGGAATGCAAGTATCCGGCAAGGGTTCTCCTGTCTCCGTGAAATAGATGTGACGCGCGAGCTGGGCAAAACACACTTCCGGATGGATCACCCCAGCCGCTGAGAAAAGGGGAACATCCAACTGACAATACCGGAACCCACCACCCAAACCAGCCACTGCTTCACCCTTCGAGTTGGTATAGCCCGACGCCACCCTGTGGACCCGCTCCGCCGTCACATCCCGGGCGATAGCAGGCTCCATCTCGATACCGATGAAGCGCCGTGGAGGGCTATCGGGATTGGCCGCATTGAGCTTGAGCACCGCATGCGCCGTCGTCCCCGAACCCATGAAGGAGTCGAGGACCAGATCACCCGGATCCGTCGCAATACTGGCAATCCGCTCGATCAAACGCGTCGGCTTCGGGGTGATGAACACGGACTGGGAATCGCTAAAGTCCATGATGCTCACGAGTTCCTTCTTGGCCTCCTGCGTATGCCCGACCTCCGAATGATGTAAGAAAGTGTCCGGAACCAAACCGTCTTTAACCTCGCTCAGAAACCGTTTTACCCGAGGAACATTATCTCCATCCTTGCCCCACCAAATCCGATTGTCTGCATTGAGTTCATCGAAGCGGTTTTTCGATACCACCCAGAATCGGCCACGTGGGGGACCGCCCAATACTCGTCCCGAAGGACACACAATAGCATATCTTCCCTCAGAATAGTAGTTGCGAGCGGAACAGTCCCCTGAACTCCAAGGCCCACGGGGATCATTGTCAGGGTTTTTGTACCTTATGTCCTGAGCTTCA
Source organism: Opitutales bacterium (assembly GCA_028704125.1). Taxonomy (GTDB): domain Bacteria; phylum Verrucomicrobiota; class Verrucomicrobiia; order Opitutales; family JAFGAQ01; genus JAFGAQ01. The sequence continues at coordinate 1,543 of JAQVLM010000350.1, read as the reverse complement.
CTTCGAGCAATCAAGTTGGGACGCCAAACTGAAGCATTCAGGGCATACACAACAATGTAATCATGACTCTCCGAAAAATGTTTAGCCGTGTTTTTGGTAGAGAAATTTTTCTGCCAAATGATGGTGGTCACAAAATTCTGTTTTCCAAAGATTTCATCCATGATGAACCGGAGTGAATGGATCTCGTTGTCGTCCAGACTGATGAAAATCGCACCATCCTCCCGCAGGAACTGCTTGAGCAACTGCAACCTCGGATACATCATGCAGAGCCATTTGTCATGCCGGGATAGGTCTTCAGCCTCCCTTCCGACAGTTTCTCCCAACCACTTATGGATCAGAGGGCTGTTGACCGCATCGTTGTACACCCAGCCTTCGTTTCCCGTATTGTAGGGCGGGTCGATGTAGATACACTTCACCTGTCCGCCATAGTAGGGAAGCAGTGCTTTCAGGGCATGAAGGTTGTCTCCCTCGACGAGCAGGTTTCCCGAACCCGGGTCCCCACACCCCAGTTCGGCCACGTCTTTCAGCAGCCGGTAGGGAACCTCCCGATGATGGTTGACGACGGCTTCTTTTCCGATCCAGGAAAGCGTGGGCATGACTCGGCAAATTGTGTGACGGAGAGGGAAACACAACCACCAGTGGAGTGCAACCCTACAAGTCGGGAACTCATGCTCCAAATACCGTAATTGTCACCCATCTGTCAACCAGTCGGATTCCCGAAGCTTGTCCCCGGATCAATATTCTTCATTCGTCTTCACGCTCGGAGATTGGGAATCGGGAGCCAGCACCTCATATTCATAGCCAATGTAGAGGTCCAAATCCGAGATGCTGCTGCGCTGCCACTGCACCCTGTCATTCAGGTTATGCACCAATATCTGAAAACGGTGACACGCAATACCCTCATGCCCGATCAGGAAAGAGGGTGAACCGATCACCCTCATACTCACGCACCCGTACTACTCCTCGTCCGGCTTGCGATCCATCCGCATGGTCTCATCCAGGTAGGTGTTGATATCGCCGAAAAGCGAACGGATCGGACGCGGCAAATGACGCCCCGCGCAGCGCAAATGCCGGTCGCCCGAGAGATGAGCCCGGAATACGGTATGAATCTGCTCCAATGGCAGGATCAAATCGGTGTCGATGCGCCTGAGAAGGATCATCCCAAGCCCGAAACCGACGAGGGATAAGGCCACCACACCCCATGCGCCGGCAGCTCCAAGGTGCCTCGCTGCTTCGTCAGCCCTAAGCATTGCTTCGCGGTTGATCTCAGACAGGTTGAGAACCGCCTCAATCAGTGCGGTTCTGTTCTGAACCGGATCCGCTTGCAGCAAATCTTTGATCGCCGCGATAACCGCAGTCTCGCCTTCCTCCGTGATGTTGTTTTCGGCGATGGACAAAGCAGCAAGAAAGGTTTCCCTGTTTTCTCCGGCGAGGCCATCCGCTGAGGACTCCGCCAATGCGGCCAGCATTCGTTCAGACGCATGTTGGGAGCGACCGTTGTGGTCAATGATAACCTCGATGGCCGGGGCCATACGGATGAAAG
>JAQVLM010000349.1 GCA_028704125.1 Opitutales bacterium | reverse complement strand
AAAGATCACGGACGATCTGAAGTTTGGCTTCCGGCAGGAGCTGGGCATACACTTCATCAATCCCAATCCTCCGGGCAACCTCATGGGCCACTTTCTCGTTGTCTCCCGTCAACATCACGAGACGACGGATACCCAACCGTTTCAACCCTCTGACCGCCTCGATTGCATCCTCCCGAACCTGATCCGCTACAGCTATCCATCCCAAAAGCCGTCGATAAGCTCCATTCGCCTCAATTTCCGCTACGACCACTACCGTCTTCCCCTCTCCCAGTAAGCCTTCAATCGCCGTCCTGTGGCTGCTTTCAATGGTTGCTCCCCTTTCCGTCATGAGCCCTATGGTCCCGGCGAGAACCCGCATGCCGGCGACTGTCGCCTCAGCTCCTTTTCCAGGATACGACTGAAAACCGTCGACCTGCAGTAGCGAGCATCGTTTTTCCATGCAATGCGACTCAATAGCGCGTGCAATCGGGTGCTCGGAATGGCTTTCCAACGATGCAGTCAGCTGAAGCAGGTCAAGTCCTCTACGAAGAAGATCGCCCGAAGTCCCGGAGCAAGGAGGACAAGGCACCACGTCCGTCACGACAGGTTTTCCCGTCGTGAGCGTGCCGGTCTTGTCAAAGGCCACCGTTTCAACTGATGCGAGACGCTCCATGTGAACCCCTCCTTTAAAAAGAACACCTTTTCTGGCCGCTCCCGCAATCGCCGCTAGAAACGCTGCCGGAGTGCTAATCACCAGAGCGCAGGGCGACGCAACCACCAGAATGGTCATCGCACGATAAAAACTGTCTCCAAAACTGGAACCAAAGAGAAGAGGTAACGCGATGAGAGCAAGCGTCAGCAGGATGACAGACGACGCATAGTAACGCTCAGCCTTTTCCAGAAAACGCTGAGTCTGTGCCTTCTCCTCCTGTGCCTCCTCAACCAGTGCAATGATTCTGGCCAAGGTGGAATCCGATGCGGACCGGTTCACCCGGTAGCTCACGCTTCCGTTTTGATTGATCGTCCCCGCGAACACCGCCGCCCCCGCCAGCTTGAGAACAGGCAATGACTCTCCCGTGAGCGACGATTCATCGACTGTCGTCTCCCCGCTCAGAATTTCGCCATCCAGGGCAATCCGATCCCCCGGACGCAGACGCACAACCATCCCAACCTCAACTTCTTCAACCGGAAACGTATGGATTTCGCCGTCGACTTCACACCGCACCGTTGACGGACGCAACTGCATCAGGGAGCGGATAGCTGTCCGTGATCGTTTCAACGCGTGATCCTGAAGCACATTTGAAAGCGAAAACAGAAACAACAACATCCCTCCCTCGAAGGGAGCGCCAACGACAGCAGCGCCCAACGCCGCCAGGATCATTAACAGATCAACATCCACCTTTCCATCGCGGATCGACTGAAGCCCCTTAATACTGCCCTTCCACCCTCCTGAGAGGTAGGTCAGCACGTAACACACCGAAGCCAGAACCGGCATTCCAAATCTTCCCGCAAGCAAACCGCAGGCAAGACCCAGACCGGCTCCAATCATCAGGAAAAACTCGATCCGATCTCCGGATAATGCTGGCTTCTTCTCTGTATCACGATCAGGTGCAACATCGATCCGATCCGGACATTCGCCGCACACGGTGGAACTCTTCTTCGCGCACTGGTAATATTGGGAACAAACGGGTTCGGTCCTCATGGTTCAACAGGGCAATTTGTCTCAGTCGTGGTGTTGGCTCCGATGACCTTCATGATCGCGCTCGCGGTGCCTCGATTCCTCATGCTTTTCGCTTTCCTCATGGTCATCCGTCTCCCCCAACTGAACGACTGCGTTGATCCACGGAATACGAACCCTACCGGCAGCCGGATCATATCCCACGATGAGCTGTGCCGCAAACAACAATCCAATCGTCAGCACAATGACGCCAAGCGCAATTCTGGACGATCCGATCCCCTCGTCATCCGGGGCTTTCTTTCTTCCGGTCATCATCGATAACGCGATACTCTCACGGTACCGGATCGTATGCATGACCAACCCGACCATGTGCGCTACAATAGTGACCAATAGAAGCCATGCCATCAGCGAATGCCCTTCTTCTGCCCACTCACTCCTCATATTCACTCCAGACGCGACAACACCACCCAGCAGCGCAAACATCCCAAAGTAGACAATCCAGGCCAGCGGATTGTGCCCCGCGAAGCCGGAGTCATCCCGATTCGAAAGCCCCCGGATATAGCACGGAAGCTGGCGCACCGCGTGAAAAAAACTCTGAAGCCTGACGTGCTTTGTGCCTATCACAAGCAGCACAACACGCAACACTAACATGAATGCGGCAATAAGCCCAAAAATCATATGCCACCGAAACAAGGGACTATGCTCACCTGCCAACATCGCGATGCCCAAAGCCAACGTAACGGATACCGCAAACAGCCAATGAAACACCCGAATCGACCAATCCCAGACCAGCACCTTTTTCAGCGAAGAGTTCATGCTTAGGATTCTGACAGAACCTCCCTTAGAAAACACCTTCGGCATGATTAGGATTTTCTAATGATCGGATGGTTCCTTCATTTCAGCTCTCAGCACGTCAAATATCCTGAACGGCCTCTTGTACGCCAGAAATCCAAGGTCGGAAAGGCATCCTGATCCCCCATGGCGAATTGATGAACCCCGCATTTTGGAGGCGTTGAGTCGAGCTGACCGCTCGGAAATGCAGTAAAACAAAGTAAATCTCACAAAGGCTCAAAGAGCACGAAGAAATATCAGCAGCTCTGTGTTCTCCGGGTAGTGCCGGCGGTTGCCCGCCGACACCCCCACAGGCCCGGACGAGCGCAATTAACGCATCCGGTTCCTCACAGAGAAGGGTTCGCTAGGACGGGAGTGACCATTGCAGTTGATCGGGTCGGTGGCCATGAACGATGCGTGGGGGCGACAGAGCGAAGTATCCGAGGGTGCGCCACAGGCGTGCGCCGTTGAGCCCCTCCCGGCTGCGTCGCATGAGCCAGTAATGCCATCGACGCGTGACTGCGTGGTGGAAGTTCGCAAGAGCCCGGTAATTACCCCGGATGCCGTAGTAGGCATAGTGCCCCTGAAGCTTCGCGCACAGCTGCGTATGTTGATCCCGCAAGGGGCGATGACGATTACTCTTACACCACTGCTCCACTCGTTGCAGCGCAGCACGGAACTTCTTGCCCTGAGTCTTGCGCTTCACCGCATACCCTCCTTTGCGTGTCTTACCCCAGTAATGGGTAAAGCCCAGGAAGTCGAAGGTCTGCGGCTTTTGTCCGCTTTTCCAAGGGTGTCGGAAGTCCACGATGCGCGTTTTCTCCGGATGGATCGTCAGACCGTAGCCCGCAAACCGGGTACGGATGCGCTCCAGCAGGGTTTCCGCTTCGGCGCGTTCCGAACAGACCACAACAAAGTCGTCAGCGAAGCGTACCAATGACGCCTGCGCCTTCAACTCCGGTTTGATCTCCTCCTCGAACCAGCGATCCATCACCTCATGCAGGTAGATGTTGCTCAACATCGGTGAGATCACCCCTCCCTGCGGCGTTCCAGCCTCCGGATACGTCACCGTACCGGATTCCCACACACCGGCTTTGAGCCATTTGCCAATCAACCGGTTAATCACTCCATCTCCTATCCGTCGGCTCAGTACTTCACGCAGCTGCTCATGTGGTATCGTGTCGAAGTATTGTCGCACGTCCACGTCGAGCACCCATCCCCCTCCCATCGCCATCGCCTCACGGCGTACCGCTTCGAGGGCCTGATGTGTCGAACGCTTCGGGCGAAAACCATAGGAACAGTCCTTGAACTCAATCTCATAGACCGGCTCCAACAGCATCACCACTGCACGCTCCAGCACCTTGTTCTCCACGGTCGGTATCCCGATAGGACGCGTCTCCGTTTCGTTCTTGGGAATGTACGCCCGCTTCACCGGCGCTGCACGGTAGCTGCCATTCTTGGCTCGCTCCAGCAGTCCACGCAGGTTCTGCTCCAGATTCATGCCATAATCGGCCACACTCTGTCCGTCCACTCCCGGGGCACTGTCACGGCGCACCCGTCGATAGGCCTCCCTCATCCACGGTTCATCCATGTGATGACTCAAGGTGGTGAGCGGGCTTGCCGCGTATTTCCTTGCCATTTGTGCTATGTGCCTCTGGC
>JAQVLM010000348.1 GCA_028704125.1 Opitutales bacterium | reverse complement strand
CGGCGCAGTGCGAGGCATTCGATGTGCAGGGCGGGGACCATTGTGCACAGTTCGCATCCATGTCATTCGACGCATCGCTTTCTGAAATTTTCCTTCCATTCTCGCAGGGGGCTTCCCTTCATATTGTTCCCGATCGGGCCCGTGAAGATGTGTCGGAGTTTGTCGGATGGCTGCGTGATTCGGAGGTGACGGTAGTGACCCTGCCTCCTGCGTTTTTGCGTGCGATTGGAAAAGTCGACCTGCATCCGTTGCGGGTATTGATCACCGCTGGGGAAGCTCCGGACCCCGAGCTTGCGAGGTTCCATGCCTCAAGGCTGCTTTATGTGAATGCGTATGGTCCGACTGAAGCCTCGGTGTGTGCCACCGTTCACCGGGTTCGTGCGGATTGCCGGATGCCAGAGGCGGTTGGACGCCCGCTTGGCCCGGTGGCGGTTCGCATCCTGGACGCTGAAGGGAGGCGGGTGCCGAGAGGATGCGATGGCGAGATCTGCATCAGTGGACCGACGGTTGCCGATGGCTACTGGAATCGGCCGGATCTGACCGCGTCGGTCTTTGTTCCGGATCCATATGAAACTGGGCAGCGGATGTACCGATCCGGGGACCGTGGCCGCTGGGGATGGGATGGGCAGTTGGAGTTCAGGGGTAGAATGGATTTCCAGGTCAAGCTGCGTGGCTTCAGGATTGAGACCGGTGAGGTGGAGAATGTTCTCCGTGAGGTGGAAGGGGTGACCGCATGCTGTGTGTTGGTTCATGCAGATAACCTCGTGGGTGTTGTGGCGGGGAAGGTGTCCGCGGAGGTGTTGTCTGCCGCTTGCAGGAGGCGTTTGCCTGCATACATGGTTCCTTCCCGGATGGTAGTTGTGGACTCCCTACCCATCTCCCCAAACGGAAAGGTGGACCGGAAGGCGCTGGGTGCGAGCCTTGCACAGTCGGAGATCGCAGAGCAGGACGAGGCTCCAATGGAAGGACGGGAGCAACTGGTCGCGCTTGCATGGTCCTCTATCTCAGGCGTGAAGGTTCCCGGACGATCGAGCCGGTTCTTTTCCTTGGGAGGTGATTCGATCAAGGCGCTTCAGGTGATTGTTTTCCTGAAACAACACGGATGGAAAGGAACCCTGCGGGACTTGTTCGCATCGGATGTTCTGTCGGACTTCGCGGCAAGTCTGGAGCCCTGTTCCGGAAGGTCATCATCTCCCGGGAACTCGCATGACCAGACCGATGACGCATTCGAGCTGAACCCGGTTCAGCGCTGGTTTTTCTCGGCCCATGTGACAAGCCCATGGGAGCATTTCAATATGGCGATGCGCTGGGTTCCGTCGCATCCTCTCGACCCGGTCAAGGTCGGCCGGGCGGTTGCGCAGCTGGCGGTTCTGTATCCCGCACTCAGGAGTTGTTTCCCGCCGGGTCCGGACGGAAGGAGAACCGGGAAGATCCTGAGTCCGGATGCCATGGGGACGCTGTTGATACAGGCTGAAGGCGGGCGTGATCAGGATTTCTCGGGTCCTTTTGATCTGGAGCGCGGACCGCTCGTCCGTTTTGTCCTGAGGAGTGATGGGTCAGCGCTTGTTGCGGTGGCGCATCATCTTGTGGTGGATTGGGTGTCGTGGCGGGTGTTGATGGATGCTTTCACACGGGTTTACGCATCGTTCGACCAGGAAACTGCTGATCCCATCGATCTTCCGGTGGACAGAGGCCTGTTTGTGCGGACGGGATCCATGCGCGAATGGGCGCAGCTTCATCCGGATGACCGCAGCTGGTGGCAGGATTATCTGGCACGAATGCCCGAACATCGGGTGCCTTGTGGGCGTTATCGGGATGCTCACCTGCGCGAGATCCGGTTTCCCGATGCGGTATCCTCGGGTTGGGGCATGTTGGGGAGGGACACGCAGGCGATGCTGCTCGCTGCCTTGAGTTCCGCTCTCTTTGAGCTGGGCGATGCTGAGGCTGTGAGCGTGCTGATGGAATCGCATGGGCGGCATGAGTGGGCCGAGTCAGACGATTTCAGCCACTCGGTTGGTTGGTATACGGCGCTTTATCCGGTTGTCGTGAAACGTCCTATCGATGGGGTTTCTCATTTGGGGCATGTGAAGGATGCTCTGGCTTCCGTGCCTTCCCACGGGATGGGCTACGGAGTATGGACCACGCAGGATGAAAACCCTTTGCCTTCCGTTCACCCATTCGCATCACTCAACTACCTTGGCTCATTTGATCAGGAGCAAGGCGCGGGCGCCTTCTGGAAAAGGATCGAGGGAGGTTTGGCGGGCACGATCTCGGGATCTTTTGAGCGGGACCATCCTGTGGACATTAATGTATGGTTCCATGAGGGCAGATTACAAGGTGTTTTAGCTTGCTATGAACCCGCTTGGGTCGATATCTTATGCGATCGCATCCCCCTCTATTTGGCCGATTATATGAATAACGGTAATCCGTGTTTTGACGATAACTCAGACAGTATGTCAGACGTCCGGCGCGATGATTGAGTGACTACCATTATACCTACTGAAATGAACGACCCTGAACCCAGTGATGAAGTGTCTCCATGGAAGACCCGGCTCAAACGCAACGGAAATGTGGTATACCGTGCGATCAAGAGCTATTCATTGATCCTATCCCTGATCCTTCTGCTGACCGTGGCGTTTCTATGGCCCCGGATCTTCATCAACGTCTATCCCGGTGAAAACGGCGTGCTGTGGCGCCGGTTTATTGGAGGCACGGACCTGAGGCATCCTTATGGGGAAGGGCTGCATATCCTCTGGCCATGGGATAAGATGCACATTTACGATACGCGGATCCAGCAGGTCTCACATGACTTTGACGCACTCTCAAGGAGCGGTTTGCCGATTCGTTTTGAGTTGTCGATCCGGTACAGGCCCCAGAAACACAACCTGCCCCGGCTCCATCAGGATATCGGGCCGGATTACGTGGAGATAGTGGTCAAGCCTGAGGTCCAGACTTACGTGCGCGAGGTGGTTGCCAACTATTTGCCGGAGGAAATCTATACCTCCGAGGGGCTCTTGCTTCAGATCATCAAGCAAGGTGCCCTTGCAGGACTCGATCGTCGCAACATCGTATTGGATGACTTGCTGATCAAGCGGATGGAGCTGCCCGAGCGGATCCGCGAGGCTATCGAGCACAAGCTCACAGCCGAACAGCAATCCTTGCGTTACGATTTCCTGCTCCAGAAGGAAGCGAAGGAGGCGGACCGGAAGCGCATTGAGGCAGAGGGGATACGGGATTTCCAGAAGATCGTGATGACAGGCGGGGCATTTTCCGAATACCTCAACTTTCAGGGGATTCTGGCCACGCTGGAGTTGTCCCGTTCGAACAACTCGAAGGTGGTGGTGCTTGGGAACCGGGATTCCGGTGGTTTGCCGCTGCTGTTTTCTTTGCCGGTGGATGAGTCGGCATCAAAGGGGACTCCAGGAGTTCAGGCGGCTCCAATCTCCGATGAAACCCCGGCCGTGGAGTCGGATATTGGAGTGGGGCGTGTGATGGAGATGTTGAATCCGTCCACCCGCAAACTGCTGGAGGGAATTGTTTCGCCTGAAACCGTGGATGCGGTGGAGGACGAGTCGAACAACACGCAGGAATTGATCAGCCTGAACCATTGAGGCAGTCATGGCTAGGAAGATCAGATTGTCATCTTCGGTCCGGGGGCTTTGTGTTGCCTGCTTTTGTGCCGGGTTCATGCTTCTCAACATGTGGTCAGGATGCACCCGGCCTCTTGAAGACAAAGACATAGGCGAAACCATCGAGTCGTGGAATATCCGGAGCCTTCCTCCCCGCATCCATAACGCAGCCGAATCCCTGCATATCCTGATTTGGAATGACTACTTCCCTCCAGCCCTTTTCGAGGCATTTGAGAGGATCTATGGAGTGCGGATTGAGGCGAGCTATTTTGAGAGCAACGAACAGATGCGGGAATACTACCTGTCTGACCGGGAGAAGTGGGATTTGCTTATGCCCAGCGACTACACTGTGCATTTACTGATCCGTCAGAACGAGGTGACGCAGATCGATCGCAACAAGCTGCAGTGGTTTGATCAGATCAGCCCGGTGATGTTTGATCTCAAGTGTGATCCAGGTCTGAACTACTTTGTCCCGGTTTTCCACAGCAGTTTTGGCATGAGTTTCAATGTGAAGTATCTG
>JAQVLM010000347.1 GCA_028704125.1 Opitutales bacterium | reverse complement strand
CACCTTTTCGCCGACCACAGCTTCCACCGCAACCCAATCGCCATTCGCCAAGGGGGAAATCGTTGGATTCTTCAAAGCCGGCAAAGCAGCAAGCACCTTATCCAATCCTGAACGGTTGACGTTCAGTTTAATCCCCACCTTATCCTCGCCTTCGAGAGCGGCACGCAGCAGCAGCGCCAGATTCTCGATCTTGCGACGCTTGGCCGGGTTTTCCCAGCTCGCCTTGTTGGCGATAAAGCGCGTGTGGGTCGTAAACATCGTCTCAAGGATGCGAAGCTTATTGGCACGCAGGGAGTTCCCCGTCTCGGTGATATCCACAATCGCGTCCACCAACTCGGGAACCTTGACCTCAGTAGCGCCCCAGGAGAATTCCACATCCGCCTTCACCCCACGCTCTTCAAGAAAACGGCGGGTCGATTGCACTAGCTCGGTCGCGATGGTCTTGCCCTCCAGATCCTGAATGGTGCGAATCTGAGAATCCTCCGGAACAGCGATCACCCAACGGGATTCAACTGCGGAAGCTTTGCTGTATACCAACCCGCAGACATCCACCACATCCGAGTTATTCTCGCGGATCCAGTCCTGACCGGTCAACCCACAGTCAAAGAATCCCTTCTCGACGTAGCGGCTGATTTCCTGCGCCCGGATAAAGCGACCATCGAGCTCAGGATCGTCAATCGATGGACGATAGGATCGCGAGCTCTTGGTGATACGGTATCCCGCCCGCTCAAACAGGCGAATCGTTGCTTCCTCCAGGCTTCCTTTCGGGAATCCGATTTTCAACAAAGGCTTTTCGTCACTCATACGCACACACAGCCGAATAGGGCTTCCGACAAAAAAACAAGCACTTTTTATGGTGTTCCGAAAAGAATTCTTCAGGTTTATCGAAAATTGTTGTTAAACTTACCGCAATTATTCCGATTACTTTTTACATCCATGACCGCTTCATCCAAACCCCTTATCCTCATAGTCGAAGACGACAAGGCCCTGGCAACCCTCACCGCCGAACACCTTGAATTGGCCGGCATGAAGACCCAGGTGTTTTTCAGAGCGTCAAATCTCAAGCGCTTTATTGAGACAAACTTCGCCAATCTCATGCTACTGGATGTGAACCTTCCGGATGGGAGTGGATTCACCCTCCTCGAGGAGTTGCGGAAAAGCGGTGTGGATATTCCCGTCATCTTCTTCACTGGAAATGATTCGGAAATCCAGAAAGTCAGGGGATTGGAATCCGGGGCGGATGACTACATCACGAAACCATTCTCATTTGCCGAGCTCGTGGCCCGCATAAACGCGGTCCTCAGGCGTGCGGAAACCGCTCATGACAACAAAGTGACTCCGACCTCCAAGCTCAGCGAGGAACCCTTTGAATTCTGCGGTGCCACCATCAACACCCAGCGTCTTGAAATCACTTTCCCGGATGGAGTTACGGCTGCCTTGGGGCGCAAGGAATTTGGAATCATGGCGTATCTATACGCCAACCAGGGAACCATCCTCACCCGCAAAAACCTCATTCATGCGGTTTGGGGGATTCATGCCGATGTGAAGAGCCGCTCGCTCGACCAATACATCGTCAAGATCCGTGATGCGTTCGCCCAGCGTGGAATCACCTTGAACTCATTCCGGACCATCCACGGAGTCGGTTATATCTACGATCCCGACCAGAAGGCATCGCCCGAAGAACAGTCCTGAGACGGTTCCAAAAACGAGGCGCCATATGAGAAGATGCGCTGGGTGGTGATTTCTCAGGAAAACGAGTGGCTGCTCTCAGCTCCTGAAAGCAGTCGATTACATACAAAGGGAGCTTCAATAATGGCCAGTCGACCCGATTTTACCCACTCCAGAGAGCTTTATTGACAAGTCCACCAATAACCCATGGCAAGTCAAGCCAGATACGGGTATCGTTTACTTCTATTTCCCGGGGAACAACCATCGGACGAGACATGTGACCTCTCATGGATTCCGAACTCATGGTTTTACATGTGACGACTGAACTTAGAATCGGCCACCTAGGACTGATTCAGGTATTAGCTCAAACAGCCACGGAGTCACATACCACCCGACGGAAGAGACCAGAAATTACGGTTCCGATCAGACACGGGTTTTAAGCCCGTAGTGATGACGAATCCAGATGGGTCTGAGATCGGGAACTCCCTGAGAATCCAACCAGCGGTTGTTGAGTGCGATTTGCACAAAAGACTTGGATCTCATCCATCGGCAGGTGTGAGGTCCAAAGAAGAAGAGGACGGGCTTGCCATGAGCTTCGTCGAATGGCTTGAAGCGCCCTCTCCGGAAGACACCGCCTCCTGCCCGGCGTTGCAGGCGAATGCAACACCGGAGGCCATGGCTTCAGCCGTGGCTTTCTTTCCCCTACTACGGATCATACTTTAACCCGGTTAGCTTCATGCCCATGCTGAGCACACACAAAAGTCGCGGCTGGGCAACCGATGGGGCTGCTCTGTGGGCCGTTCTTAGCCTTTAGGATGGCCAGAAAATGAAATCGACAGATTCACGTTTTCAGGTATTTTTATGTTATGAGCGCTACATTTGAAGAAATCAGCAGAGATTCGGTGCGGCTTGCTCGCAGTAAGCGACTTGCTCTGGCAAGATTTGTCCACGCGGCCTACATAACAAAGCCGTTTCTTGCGGCCAAAAATATATTGTAGTCAATCGGAAAAGCGGTATATTGGTCGCTTTCCTTGTGACTTTTTTTGTAATGGAAGTAACCAGGTATTCGCGAAATATTTACATAACAAAAGCTTATGTCTAAGGATCTTTCAATTTTGTTAACTACTTGTCATAAGCTGGAAAGGCATCTTGATGCGTTCGTCTCGTTATTCGATTTATTCTGGGAAGATCATCCACCTATAACAGTGGTTTCAGATGTCGGAAGATTCGACTATAAGAATAAATTTATCGGAAAAGAAAAGGAGTTCGCTCCATTGCTACTTGAAGCACTTGCCGCATTATCTAAGAATTCGTTGAACCGGTATTGCTATCTGGTCTTGGAGGATCTGGCTCCAATCTGGAAGATTGACTGTGATCGTTTGAAAAATGTTTCCAAAATCGCAATCAACAATGACCTAGCTAAAGTCAACTTCAGTATTCAAAAACCAACTGAATTTGGATCAGACGAGCTTGAGATTGAAGGTCAGAAATTTTATACAATTAAACGAACGGAAACTTTTCATTGGCCGAACTCTCTGCAACCCGCACTTTGGCGGGTCGATTTCCTCAAAGAAACATGTGAGCGCGCTATGGAAAAACATAGAAATCCTTGGCAATTTGAACACCTGGATCTGACCGAACCGGTATATGCTTCATCATTGCAATGGCCCACTGTGTTTCATGGATTAAGTTACATGAACAAAATTAACCGGAATTCTCTTCCTTTTCTTCGGAAGGGGGCACATCCCCTATTATACCGGTATTTTCGAAACCAGTATTTTCGTTCTGAACTGATTTATCAATATAATCGAATCAGTCGTATCGGGGACAAAATGCTAAAGAAAATTAAATAGCTTAACCTGGCTCGAAAAGTATAGCGAAGGGAAGTATAGGTTTGATAAAAGCAAAAAAAACGCTGCAAGTGTCTGTTTTGAAATAACTTAGAAACTTGTTAACCAGCGTTTATATGCAGTTTGAATTGGATCAGGAAAGAGTCAACCGGATTATTTCAGCCCGGAACACGGATTTTGGTGTTTTTTTGCGCGGAATCCCGATTCGCCTGATGTCTCATTTTCGTTTGGGGCGGATTTCTGAAATGTATTCGAAAATGGGCTGGTCCAGCCGTGGATTTGTTGTTCGAATCAAGGGATGAAGAGGATACCGTATGTGTCGAAACTGGGCTTGGTTGCCGCCAGTCTGGTCTTGGGTTCATGGCTGCTAGCTGATGAGGCAGCGCCAAAACCGGTTGTGGCTACCTGCAGCGGAGAGATCTCCGGGTATGTGGAAGATGGGATCTATACTTTCAAAGGGGTTCCATACGCAAAGGCTGGGCGGTTTATGCCGCCGACGGCACCTGGGAAGTGGGAGGGTGTCCGGGAATGCCGCGAGTATGGGCCGATTGCAATGCAAATGAACAGCTGGTCCAAGGAGTCGGACATGGATGAACGGGACTTGTTCACTGTGAACATCTGGACTCCCGGC
>JAQVLM010000346.1 GCA_028704125.1 Opitutales bacterium | reverse complement strand
CCAAACCGCTCAGCGCTCTTGGGATTCTCTTGTTTCTCAGTCAGATTCTCCGTTACAAAAAGTCCCGGGCCTACACTGACCTGATCCTTGCAGCCGTCTGGTTTGCGCACTCCGTAGCAACCCACGAGTCCAGCATTCTCTACGGCATTTTTCTTGTTCCCTTATTTGGATTACCCAAACGTCAGACGCTGGGACTCTGGAGTCGAGTCCTTGCCACTTTCGCCGTGGCAGGCATTGTGATCGTTGGAATTCACCGCATTCCAGCCATGCTTCAATTTGGAATGAGCAGTGCAATTTCAAGCAACCCGGCATTGTTCTACAGAGACCCATCGCTATCTGGTCTTCAGGTGTTCTTTGATAACATCGTGTCTACTTTCACCGGATACGGGTTTGGATTCATTCCACTGGCCTTCAAATCCGCTTTTCAGGCGATCTCAACACCCGATTCGGATTGGATGCACACATTGTCGCTCTTCTCCAAACATGTAATCCCTCGTTTTGCCGGATGCCTCATTTTTGCGATTATCCCGTGTTTTCTTGTGACGAGGACCTCAATCCAAAGCATCCGCAACTCCCTAAGATCCCGGCACTGTGCAACCTTCATTTCATGGGTCGTTTCCGGCTTTGTGATCATCGTCTCGCATGCGCTCCTATCCCCATATGCCTCCCACAACGGAATTGTCCAAAACGGATTGCTCCCCCTCCAAATACTGATGATGCTAATCTGTATTTTCGTTCTCAGACAACAACCATGGACATCTTTTATCGGCGCAATCTACCACCTTACAATCGGTGTTTTCGCTGTCGGGTCCATATCGATTCTCATGCGTTTCACATGGTTCAACTCTATCCACACGAATGAATGGTTTGACAACGCTGCTGCCACCTATCCCGATTTCGCCGTATTCATTTCAAGCGATTACTCCACCATTATGGATACAATCAGACCCACGGGCTGGTTGATCGCAATCATCCTTTCCTTTCTGATCTGGTCGAGATCGTTCGCTGTGCCTTCCAGCGAATCGACATTACAGCACCCTGCTCATTCAGCTTCATGAACCCAGCCACTTCATCTGCACACCCCAGAGTCAGCATATGCCTCCCCAATCTGAATCAGCGTGTCTTTCTTCCGGAACGGATCGACAGCATCCTCGGGCAGAGCTTCACCGATTGGGAGTTGATCGTGGGGGACAGTTTTTCGACGGACGGTTCATGGGAATACCTGCAGGAAAGATTGGGAAAGGATCCGAGGTGCACACTCTTACAGCTTCCTCCCGGTCTCTACGACGCATGGAATGCCTGCCTTCGCCAATGCACCGGAGAATTCATCTACATCGCACCGGCGGACGACACCATGAGCCGCGACTGCCTGCAAAGCATGGTGGAGGCATTGGATGAACACCCGGATTGCGATATTGCCCATTGCAACCTGACTGTGATCGATGCCGCCGGGCACTCCATCGATGGATTCTATCGCGACAAATGCGATGTGGCCCGCTACTTCGGAGAGCTTCTCGACCAGGCACACATTCGGAAAGCGCCTCACGATGGGCTGCTCCACTACATGGGAAGCAGCGTCTATGTGTCGCTCACACAGCTTCTCATCCGCAAGTCCCTTTTCGACCGCATCGGCTTGTTCAGGAATGATCTGGGATCAGCCGCAGACTTCGAATGGGGAATGCGGGCCGGATTGACAGCAAACACCATTCACATCCCCGCCGCACTTGCATCCTGGCGTCTCCACAAGCAGCAAGCCACATCGTTTGAAAACCTTCAATCGGTCCAATCCACGTTGCAACTCCTCCGGATGACCCGCGTTGCGCGTTCTTCAGTTGGGCAGCCAACAGCCAATTTGAATGATTGTCGCCATCTCAATTTTGAAAAGCCACTGTTCATGCAAGCCATCGCCCGGGACTTAAACCCGACCCGATCCATCATAGAGAAAGGATTCAAAGCCGGAAAGTGGTTTTTTCGTGCTCCAGCCTGCACCCTTCATCATCTGGCGTTGCGATTCCTTCGCCAGCACTTTGATCCGGTCAGATGGATCCGGACACAGTTTACCCGCCACAATCTGAATCATCTCATTTCCAGACTTTGAAACGAATCCTCATAGTCGCACCGTTTGTAACACATCCATCGGGAAGCGGACCGGTCACACGCCTGCTCGGTGTGGAATCGACCTTGCGAGACTCCCGCTACGAGGTGCACTACGCCTATCTTGCCACTCAGGGAGAGCCGGGAAAAACAATGATTTCGCACTGGCAAAACCGGCTTCACGTTTTGCCCTACCGCCACCCAAGCGTGTCCGGTTCTACCGCTCAACGATGGCACGCCCGCATCCGGAAATGGCTGCCAAACGGAAACTACCCGCTCAAGCAGAATTGCGAGTTGGATGATTGGTTCGACTTCGGAACACGTGAACGCTGGGATGTCATCCTGCGCGAAATATGTCCCGATGCCGTGATCTGCACCTACGTCTACCTGTCCAAGTTTCTGGAGTGGACACCGTCACCGATCCTGAAGATACTGGATACCCACGATCGCTTTGCGAACCGTTTCAGGGTGGCTTCGGCTTCCGGTATGAAAAATGATTGGTTCTCAACGAGCCTCGCGGGTGAGATTCGGGGATTCCGCCGGGCCGACCGCATCCTGGCAATTTCATCGGACGACCGCGACTCGATCCGGCAAGCCGGTTTCGCAAACGTGAGCGAAGTGGCACCCGTAATTCAGCAACCCGCGAATTCAGGACAATACGCGGGTGCCCCCACTCTCAAAACCATTGGGTTCATCGGGAACAAAAACGCTCCAAATATCGCTGGAATCCAATGGTTCATTGACGCGGTATGGCCGGATATCATCCATCGTGTCCCCAACGCAAAACTGCTCATCGCGGGTTCGGTATTTAATCCCTCCAGAATCGTACCCGAAAGTGTCCAAGTCCTCGGAAAAATCGATGATACTGCATCTTTCTATTCCGCTTGCGCTATCACCATTAATCCAGTCGCGTCCGGCACAGGGATTCCCATCAAATGCCTCGAATCGCTGGCACATGGGCGTCCGGTCGTTGCCTCCGCCAAAGGGGCACGCGGACTCGAACGCTTCGAAGGTCGCGGGCTTTCGGTTGTCAGTTCATTGCCGGAATGGACCGGCATCCTGAACAGTCTGTTAGCGGCGCCCCTGAATTCCGTAGATATCCCTTCCGCTGTCGACGAATGGAACGCCCTCCACTCCAAAAACCTGCTTCAAGCACTCAAACCGGACTCGATCCAACCCATGACCAAGTCCGGATCATCCTCTGTTCTGCTGGTCCACGGAAGCGATCTTTTCTTCGGATCCGGCACAGCGGTCCTGTATCGCAACCTCCTGAGCTTACTCCCTGACACCTTTTCAATCCACCAGTTTGTTGGAAGCTGGCGCAGCGCCCCGGCTCCGGATCTCGAGCATCGCTATCGCATTGAAACCCGCATCCAGCCACATTTTGCCGGAGCGCTGAAGGCACGACACTACTATGCACGCATTTTGGACCGGCTCTTCCATCGAACCGATTGGGAAACTCCCGCCAAATGGGATGCCAAACGCCTGATCCGGCACATCCGGCAGCACAGGCCCGATATCGTCTGGTGGAGCGGGGACTACCTTCCATGGAGCTTGGCACTTTTTGAGTCAGTTTTACCGGAACTACCCTCGGGCACCCGCTTCATTCTGAGCCTCTACGATCCACCGGGATTCTGGAAATCAGCCCGCAAACCACTAATGCCCGCACTCCGGATTGCGCTTCTGAGGGCAGACGCCATCGACGTAATCGGATCCAATATGGCTGGCCTGATCCGCGAAGCGCTGCCAACATGTCCAACTCCAGTGATCCTGAATGATATCGCCAGACCCACCCCTCTTCGTTCCCGCGCGAAACGTGACGCCTTCACAGTCGTAATCGCCGGACAAATCTACGATCCGGTTGATCTCCAGCTTCTCGTGGATAAACTTGGCACTGATAAGAAGCCGATTCATGTGGAGTGGTACGGCACCGAAAACAATCTTCGCACCGCACAAGCGATCCGTTGGCCGGAAACGGTAAAACTGCTGAAAATGGGTCCGGTCGAGAGAAGTGAGATCCCGGAACGGATCGCCCAAACCGATGCTGGATTTCTCAG
>JAQVLM010000019.1 GCA_028704125.1 Opitutales bacterium | reverse complement strand
CGTTTCGTCCCGCTCATGAACTTTGACTTTAACGAGGCGGGCGATCCGCAGAAGATCCTCTTTACCAAGGTATTGGAAAGGAGGGTAGTCGTCGAGAAAGTCGGCGATCCTTTGAAAGAGACTTTCTGCGAGACTCATTGAGCAAAATTCAGCGGTTGCACATCGGGTTTTCCGCAAATGCGTTGCCCGTCCCAAACGAGTTGTCCGTCGATAATGGTGCCCAAAACCTTGCCTCGAAGCGGGTAGTGTTCGAAGGGAGACCATCCGCACTTTGACAGAATAATCGGCTTGGAATCCTCCTGTTTGGGAGACTCGATTGCGCAAAGAACGAGATCCGCCCAGTACCCCTCGCGGATGTAGCCCCTTTGGGGAATCCCGAAGCGTTTGGCTGCCGCATGGCTGGTCTTGGAAACAACCGTTTGAATGTCCAGCGCCCCTTGGGCAACGAGATCAAGCAGAAAGGGAAGGGGGTGCTGAACAAGCGGGAGCCCGGATGGCGCGGATTTGTAGGGTTGGTTTTTCTCCGAAACGGTGTGGGGCGCATGGTCAGTGGCAATGACGTCGATACGGTCATCCCGCAAGGCCTGCAACAAGGCCTGACGGTCCGATTCACGCTTGACCGATGGGTTGCATTTAAGCCGGTGCCCGAGTGTGGCGTAGTCCTTGTCATTGAAGAAGAGATGATGCACACACGCTTCACAGGTAATCGATTTTGCTTCAACCGGTCCGGAATCGAAGAGCCGGAGCTCGTCGCGGGTCGTAATGTGTAACACGTGCAGGCGGGTGTTGTGCCTCCGGGCGAGTTCTACGGCGAGACTGGACGATGCCAGGCACGCCTCACGGGTTCTTATGTCGGGATGGCACTCCGCCGGGATGTCGGCTCCGTAGCGTTGTTCGAAAACCGCCATGTTCCGGGCAATGATGTCATCGTCTTCGCAATGGGTGGCCACGAGTGTCGGGCTTGCCTTGAATACAGCTTCGAGGATATCCGGATCGGAAACCCGCATGTTTCCGGTAGAGGAGCCCATGAAAACTTTGATACCGGGGATGCGCTTCGGATCGGCTTTGCGGATTTCCTCCAAATTGTCGTTTGTGGCCCCGAGGTAGAATCCGTAGTGTGCATACGAATCCTTTGCGCCGATGTCCATTTTTTCCTGCCAACGCGCCTGATCTGTGGTTGTGGGGCGGGTGTTGGGCATCTCCATGTAGGCGGTGACTCCACCGGCAACCGCAGCCATGGACTCGGTTCGGATGCATGCCTTTTCGGGAAAGCCGGGCTCACGAAAGTGAACCTGGTCATCGATCAGCCCAGGAATGAGCCATGCACCGCAGGCGTCGATTACTTTCCCTTTCCGTTGCGAGGGAGTGGAGGATCCAACGGACGCGATACGTCCATTTTCAACAATCACATCGCCGGTGACAATAGTGCCTTCGTTGACGATCCTGGCATTCAGGATGCTAATGCTGTTCTCCATGGACAATATGTAAAAGACTACAGGATGCACGCTTGCGTTTATTCATTCAATCAGAATCCTATGAATGAGGTAAACGGCCGTCGGAAGGGAAGCTCACTTCAGCACGAATCATCCCTTTTTGACAGCGTGCGACAAATTAACCATTCGAAAGGAACCCGACTATGAGTAAAAAAGACCTTGTGTCAGCCATGAACAGCAACCTCGCGGACCTGCACGTGATCAATATAAAGCTTCACAACTACCACTGGAATGTGAGTGGTCTGCAGTTCTTCGGCATTCACGAAATGACCGAGAAGTTCTATGATTACTTTTTCGGCTTGTTCGATGATGTGGCTGAAAGAATTCTACAGAAGGGCTCCAAGCCTTTCGCAAAGGTCAAGGACTACCTCGACAATGCCTCCCTCAAGGAGGAAAACGGGGATTGTTTCTCTGCCGAACAGGTTTTGAAGGCGGTCGAAGCAGACTTTGAAGCACTGTTGAAAGCCGCTGAAAAGATCAATGCGCTTGCGGATGAAGCCGGTGACATTCCGACAGGGAATCTTTACGCGGACCATATTCAATGGCTCGAAAAGTCCTTGTGGATGCTGCGTTCGACCTTGCCAAAGACGCCCAAGGCTACGGCTTCGAAAAAGTCCTGATATCAGTTACTCCGGGCGGCAGGCGGGAACCGTGCCATTAGTGGCATCGGGGTTCGATCGGCTCAGCCTCACTTTCCCGGGTCGGCTCTCTCCCAGATGAGGAGCCGGCTCCGGTGGTTGTAGGGAGGATAGGCGTGGAACCCGCCTGTGACGAGTGTGAGGAATCCCTCACCTGTCAAATCTCCCGCTGCTGCACACATCAGATGCGTTGGATGATGGGCGAGCACGTGGGGTTCAAATCTTTGGTTCCCATCGTTTCTGAACCACATGAGTGAGGCCGCTTTGGGTTTGCTCCAGTCATTGAATCCGCTGACGGCGATGACATCCCGAAAGCCATCCCGGTCGAGATCGATTTCGACGGGACTATACGCTCCGGGCATGTCTCCGATCCAGTGATGCCTGAAGAATCCGCCGCCCATGTTTTCAAGCCATTGGACGCCGTGCCATGGGCGTGGACCTGGCTCGGCGTAATCAAATCCGTCTCCGTTTGTGAATAGAATATCGATGCGGCCGTCACGGTTGAGATCTGCAGTGCTGATGCCGCTGCTGCCGTAGTCTTCGTTGGTGGAGCCGAAAATCACCTTGGGAACGAAGCGTCCGCCACCCTCATTTGCAAATAGGTAGACCTCTTCCCATTGCTGAGAGACATTGGAGGCGATATCGAGGTGCCCGTTTCCAGTGAAGTCCGCCACCAAAACGTTCACGGGACCCGAGAGGCTGAGCAGAATGATGCTCTCGAATTGCCAATCGTGTCCGAGATTCCGCATCCATCGCAACTCCCCCTGATCGTAGCCGAACTGGGCCACCGCCAGATCGGGAAGCCCATCTTCATCGAAGTCACCGGCACGGATATCACATACCCGGGCGATTTTTTCCGCGATGACATGGGGCCTGAAGTTCATGAACCCATCATTCTCGAGTATCACCACTGAACCGATCTTGTCGTTGTTCGGAAATACCTGGCCCATGCTCGAAAGCAGGATGTCGAGATCTCCATCTCCGTCCATGTCATATGCCTCCGCATGGACTGGGGCCGGGGTTCCTTCGTGGATCACGATCTCCTCAAATTGATGTTGATCCGTTTGTTTGAGCCAGAGGACCTTGTTTTCGCGGGATTCGCAGGCAATGATGTCGGGACGGCCATCCAGATCGAGGTCCGCCACGTTGACATGAGCGATCCATGGGTGGTTCGTGAAGGATGCGCCGACTTCGACGGGGCGAAGCAGATGGGTGGACTCCTGCACCTGCTCGGGCGCGGAAAGCCGGGTCGCACGGGTTGGTTTCGGCTTGGCGTCACATCCAGACGTGATCGCGATCAGTGCGGACAGGGTCAATCCAAGCAGAAGAGTGGCCGCGGGATTGCGGCGAATGGTTCCGGTTTTCTTGGATGATTCGGATTTGTGGCAGCCGGAAGCCGCATCAGTTGAATAGACCTCCTTCATGGCTGACTCCCGAATTGGTTCGAAAATGCGGTGGTGAGCTCTTGGATGTCCGATGGCGGAACACGCAGTTGGGCTTTGGCATCCAGAAGCAAACGGCGGGCGGCAGCCTGATCTCCGGATTCGATCGCATGAAGGGCAAGTGTGGTGATGGCGACCGGATGGCCGGGTTCCACTTCAAGTGCTTTTTTCATCTGGGCAATCCCGTCATCAATTCTGTCGCTTGCGAAACAGGCCCGGGCGAGTTCCACATACCCGACAGACTCTTCCGGTCGGAGACGGATGAGTGTTTGCAAAGACCGGATCGCGCTCGTGTAGTCTCCCGATGCGATCCGTTGGCGGGCGCGTTCAAGATGAAGTCCCGGTGCTTCCGGGCAATGGGACAGACCGATAACCGTTTGGTTTTCGGCTTCAATAGACTGACCCGATTCCGTGAGAACATGGACAAGGTATGCCCATCCGTCGGGATCCACGGGGTCCAGTTTGACGGATTTGCGCAGGTGGGATAGGGCGGCCTGAGGTTGAGTGTTGCGAAATAGAAGCATGCCGAGTTGACGGTGAATGGACGCGTCCTGGGGAGCCAGAGAGATCGCGCGTTCAAGCAGCGCGATGGCTGCCAGGGAATCGTTCTCATATCGTGGAGTTGCGGCGGCCACCCTCAACCGGTAGGGATCCTGACATCGATCAATGAGATGATCCTTCCATGGATCAGGTGGGTCTTCGTGGGCGGGTTTGCCTGTACCCGCAATCCGGGCATTTGCGGCTTCGCCCGGTTTTCCGCTTTGGGTATACACGCTTTCGAGTAGTGCGAAGGGTGCACCGAGAGAAGGCCGTATCAATGTGGCTTGGCGGAGCATCTGTTCTGCGGAATCCCAGTCCTTGCGGTCTATGTGGATTCTGGCCAATCCTATCATGGCATGGAAGTCTTTCGGGTTGTCCTCCAGGCACTTGCGAAACCCGGCCTCCGCTTCATCGGTGCGGTTGAGCTTCTGCAGCCCTTCGGCGAGGCGTAATCTTGCGGTGGGGTATGTGGGATCCAGCCCAAGCGTGGTGGTGAGCAGTTCTATCGCGTCTTCCAACTTGCCGAACCCTGAAAGAATATCGGAGTAGAGGTATGGCCACAATGGATCTGACGGATCCAACCTCATCATGCCCTCGTAGACCAGGGAGGCCTCTTGGAAAAAACCGTTTGCATGGTAGTTCAGCCCCAGATCGCCAAGATCGCGGATGCTCCCTTTTTCGGCTGCGGATTCGATCGCTTTCATTTGCGTGATCCATGGTGCAGCCCATCCAGTCATATCCGGTGTTGCGGGAATATATGACGCAGCCAACGACGAGGATCCCCGATACAGGAACAGCCAGAGCCCGATGCATGCGGCGACCACAAGAATGATCCCGGACGCTATCCTCGATTTGCGTGACATGATCCCTAGAGTCAAACGCAAGCGTGCGGGTGATCAATGGCAAAATGAAGCGGATTTCCGACTGGATACGAAGTGAATTGTGGTATAGGTTCCCCTTCCATGTATCTTCCGGAATGCTCATGATAAAGAAGTGGTTATGGCGTGTGGGTTGTCTCGCCGTTCTCGCGGGCCTGCCTCTTGCGGCTGTGGAGCGGCAGGATTGTTTCGATAGTCCGTCCACGCCTCCGCCGTTGGTCAGGTTTTCGGTTCCGGTGTTGCATGACGAAACCGACGCAGCCGATTCAAAGACGCTCAAGGGTATGCCCACCTATATTTGGCTGCATGGCTGTGCGCCGACTGCGGCTGCCATGTTTCTCGCGTATTATGACGCCCATGGATTTCCATACCTGTTCCCCGGAGATGCCGGGGTGATCCCGATGGGAAGGGAAGATACCCACTATCTGGACCCGCGCACGGAGTCCACGATCGCAAGTCCGCAACACTATGCGAACTACTCGCTGCCCATGGATTCGGGCTATTGGATTATGGCGGACCGATCGACCCTGGGCGGCGCACATGAGGACAATTGTGTCGCGGATTACCTGAGGACATCCTGGAGCGCATTGATGCTAAGTTATGGATCGACTTGGCCCGAAAACGTGATTTCGGGGATCGAGGCTTTTGTGCTCGACCGGCATCCGGAGGCGGTAATAGAGAACAGTGGTTTGCTTCCGGTGACGGTCAGCAACCTCGAAGAAACCTTTGAGCTGATTGTTGATGAGATTGATGCCGGGCGTCCCCTGCTTGGCTCCGCCGATAGCGATGGTGATGGCCGCATCGACCACGCGATTCCCATCATCGGGTACATTCGCGCAAAGTCGGGCAATCTTGTGGTTTGCCACGATGGCTGGTTTCACGAACCCCGCACAATGGATTACCGGCCGGTGACGGTTGGATTTCCGTTCGGGATCCAGGCGCTCATCACCTTCCGCATTGAGGCTCCCGACACGATTGAATCCCTTCACCGGTTTCACCGGCTCGACAATGACAGCCATTTCTTCACGGGTTCTGAAGTCGAAAGGATGCGCCTCGAAATGTACGAACCGGATTTTGTCTACGAGAAAATTGTCCATCCCGTTTTTGCTGGAGTGGAGATTGAAGGGGTGGTTCCGGTGTATCGTTTCAGCCGGAATGGGGGAGGTCATTTCTATACGGCTTCGGAGTCGGAGAGAGAAAGTGTCAGCACACACCTCACCGGAGCCTACACCTACGATGGTGTCGCTTTCTATGTTTATGGAGAGCCGGTGGAGGGCAGCATGCCCGTGTTCCGGTTTTTCCACCCGTCCACGGGAAGCCATTTCTTTACCGGAGATGTGGCTGAACGCGACCACCTGATTGCGGAGCGGTCTGATTCCCTGCTGTATGAGGGTGTTGCGTGGTGGGCCCCCTCATTTCCCTAAAGCATCCATCGGCGTTGGTGGTTTGTTTCCTCTCCGGAAAACGGGAGCGGAAGACCCTTCTTTGCGCGATTGCACCTGTCGACTGATGCCAGACTAGGCATGCGCTTGAGTGGGCCCGGGATTTTGGGCGTGCAATTTGTCGCTTCTGTCGTGATCATGTTTGTCAGAATTAGGGTAGGACCCGTCCTAGGGACTCGTGGAAGGACGCATCTGCTCCGGGCTTAAATGCGCAAAATGATTCAGATTCTGGCGGTATTGGGGGTGATGTGGCTGTCGCTTTGGCTATTGGTGTCGCTCGTGGGAGACGCCATGCTGTTTCCTGCGCCACCCCCGAGCTATAGACTGGGACCGGGTATGGGGGTGCTTGAGTCGTCCGCCGGAGATCGGATTGCATTTCTACGGATGCGGGATGCCCGCTCAACACATGCCCTCATTGTGAGTCACGGCAATGGAGAGGACCTTGGAATGCTCAGTGGTTACCTGCGCGGGTTTGTGGCTCTCGGATATGATGTGATATCTTACGACTATCCGGGATACGGCTTGAGTTCCGGGAAACCATCTGAAGCCGGGAGTTATGCCGCCGTGGAGAGCGTATACTCCTATGTCACGAATGACCTGGGATATCCTCCTGAGCGGGTATTCGCCTTGGGAAGGTCGCTTGGCGGTGGTCCTGCTCTCAAGCTTGCCACTTCTCATCCGCTTGCAGGGCTGATTCTGGAGAGCACCTTTTTGTCAGCCCAACGGGTGTACATGCCGATCCGGGTTATCCCATGGGATCGTTTTGACAATGCATCCATGATCCGGAAGTCCACAGTCCCCCTGTTGGTGGTTCATGGAACACAAGACCAGGTCGTTCCCTTTTCCCATGGAAAAAGACTGTGGGAATTGGCAAATGATCCCAAGCTGTTCTTCTGGGTGGAAGGCGCCGGACACAACGATGTAGCGTCGAATGGCAGCACAGCCTATCTTGAGACTGTGGATGAGTTCCGCAA
This sequence comes from Opitutales bacterium, assembly GCA_028704125.1. Lineage (GTDB taxonomy): Bacteria > Verrucomicrobiota > Verrucomicrobiia > Opitutales > JAFGAQ01 > JAFGAQ01. The sequence continues at coordinate 9,202 of JAQVLM010000019.1, read as the reverse complement.
ATGGGTGGACCGGAGTGTCAGGGATTCCCGTCGGACGGGGGATTCGCGGGATGATGGATCGAGACCGTGACTTGTCCTTGATCCGGAGTGACCTGGCATTTCACGGTATTTCCATCGGCAGCGTCTACGACACAGTTTTGCTGGTGTTTCCCTTGAATAACGGTTGCATGGGTCCAGCCTTCGGGCACGGAAATGATCACCGTTAGCGGGAAGTTGAAAATGGAATCGTCCAATCCATCCGCAACCTCAAAAACGAGGGAGTCCTCTGCCGTGCGGAGGATGTTGATGCGGGCATCGTTTCGCTGACGCACGTAGCGGGTCAGGTTGCCCATGGTGTCCACCCAGACCTCACCAAGGGCCGCCCTGGTTTGAATCCACTGGCAAAGAATCGTGAATGCCTCGGTCGAGACCGGTTCCCAGGAGCCTTGGGCGATCGCGTCAGGGATTTGGGCCTGAGGCACGACTTCATGCAACATGAGGATGTGCCATTCGCCCTTGAGGATGGACTGGTGGATCATCTCGAGTTGTCCGTAGAGCTCGTGGAGGTCCTCGGCCAGGAGATTCCGTGGCTGGTCATGCATGATCGCTGGCGATGTGAGGTTCATCCAGACAGGGTTTCTCGAATCGTTTCCTCCTTGTCCGCCTCCCCGGGCCGAAAGGTAGATCCCCGAAACCGCTTCATCCACGGATTCGTTCCGGTCGACGTATGGATACGCAAAGGTGATACAGGGAGCCGCGGCGGGAATTCGCTCCTCAATGAGTTTTCTGGACTCGGTAAGCTCGTGCATGATCGTGCCGGGAGTCTCAGCATCTCCCATTGGCAAGGTCGTCAATCTCGGATGGGTGACGGTGTGGGATCCCATTTCATGACCTTCATCAGCCATCTCCTGGAACATGGCCCAGGTTCCATGGCGCCATTTTCCGGGCAGTGACTCCGACAAGGCCCCTGGATACAAATAGAACGTGCCTTGGAACCCGAATTCGTTGAGCACAGGCCGGGCGTGTTCGTAGTGGCTCACATACCCGTCGTCGAAGGTGAAGGTGAATGCGGCGCTCCGGTTGTCAGGCCAATCGGCAACCCGGATCGGGAAAGGTTCGGGTGTCTCCTGATTGGCATTTGCCAGAGGCATGGATCCGATTGCCATAACGGATAAGAAGAGGGGTTTAAAAAAGAACATGGGATCTTGAATCTTAGGGGTGCTTGTCCGAACAGTATCTGTCTGTGCCCAGCGCACGAACGAATATCGGACAGGATAGGCCAAGGATCACTGGTGGGCAAGTTCGATCATGACCGGGCAGTGGTCCGAGCCCTCAACGCTCTGGAAAATGGCCGTTTTCTTAATCATTGGCAGCAACCTTTGGGAAGCCAGAAAGTAGTCGATGCGCCACCCGATGTTACGCTGACGGGCTCCGGCCCGATAGCTCCACCAGGTATATTGATCCCTCGCGTCCGGGTTGAAGTGTCGGAAGGTATCCACAAAGCCGGTATCAAGCAGTTTGCCAAATTCCTCGCGTTCCTCGTCGGTGAAGCCTGCGCTGCGACGGTTGGCATCCGGTCGTGCGATATCGATTTCCTGGTGGGCCACGTTGAAATCCCCGCAAGAAATCACTGGAATCCTCGAGTCCCACTCATTGAGGTGCCTCCGGAAGGCGGGATCCCATTCCTGTTGACGGTAGGCTAGGCGACGCAGTCCATCCTGACTGTTTGGCGTGTAGACATTTACCAGAACAAAGCCACGGAATCGGCAGGAGATCACCCTCCCTTCACCGGTATCGGCGGGATCTTGGATTCCAAGGATGCACTCCTCCGCAGGAATCTTTGATAACACAGCGGTTCCAGAGTATCCCTTCTTCTCTGCAGAGTTGGCGTAGATATGGGGAAATGGAAAATCCAGTTTGGAAAATTCAACTGAGTCAGCTTTGATTTCCTGCAGGCATAGGATATCCGGATCATATTCACGGATAAACCCTTCAAATCCCTTCTTCAGGCAGGCCCGGATTCCATTGACATTCCATGAGATGATTCTGAGCGGCTGGGGCATGTGATCGTGTGGGTGATGGTGACGAAGCTGTGTAAAGGAACCAAAGGAAGCATTCAGAGCCTGCTCAGTTCGATGGATCGGGTGTGTGCGGATTGGGTAGCCTTGCGCACGAGATCGTGGAGTCCCCCTTGTTCAAATGACTGGACGGCCGCTTGCGTAGTACCTCCGGGAGAGGTGACTTGGCGGCGGAGTTCACTCGGATGAAGCGGGCTTTCGTCCATCAGTTTTGCCGCACCGATCATGGTTTGGCGTGCCAGTTTGAGAGCGGTTGCCTCGTCAAAACCAAACTCGCGGGCGGCCTTTTCGAGCGCTTCTGTGAAAAGAAAAAGGTAGGCTGGTCCACTGCCGGAAATTGCGGTGACCGCGTCCAGGTCGGATTCCTTGGTAGGGATGACTTCACCGAGCGATCCCAGAACGGTTGCCACTGCAGATGCGTCGTTTGGTTGTAGTGTTTGATCGGATGCCCATCCCGTGATTCCAGCTCCAATGCTGCCTGGTGTGTTGGGCATAGCGCGGACAATCGCGCGCGCGTTTGGAAAACGTTCCCGGATTTTCGAGATGGGAGTTCCCGCAAGAATCGAAATCAGAAGGGCTCCGTTGAAGCTTCTAGTGGCGTTTTGACTGAGCGCTGCAAGCTGTTGGGGCTTGCACGCGAGAACGAGAACATTGGTGGACGGCTGCGCTCCGCTGTCGAGATCAACCACCGAAATGCCGGTTTCAGCCGCCAGCTTCTCAGCTGTTCCGTCTTTGGCGGAACAGCATCCAATCTGATCTGGCGCAAAAGCGTTGCTACGGATGAGCGATCGCACCATGGATCCGCCCATCATCCCCGCTCCGATAAAAAACACGCCAAAGCTCTTCTTCTGATCATGCATGGTGTCATATGCCTAGCACCAAACCCCTGGGGCTTGCAAGCGCCGATCCCGTCCACTTCAGCCAATTATGCCGGAGGCAATTCAGTCCCTACATATCCACCCGGTCCGGTTCTTTTGGAATCCGCAGGTATCCTACTCCCCATCGTTTCCAATCGCCTCCACCGGGCAATCGTTAAGAGCCTCCTTGCAAAGCGCGATATCTTCCGGAGTCGTCGGTTGGCGCTGTACAAAGGAATGCCCCTCGTCGTCGTTGCGTCCGAAAAAGTCAGGAGCCATCTCACGGCAGAGGTCGCAGTCGATGCAGTTCTCATCGACGTAGAATTTGCCCGGGACGTTGTCTGCGAATTTGGAATGTTTGTCGGCCATGTTTTGCGAATATGTTCCGAATAGGCTACTCACGGCCCATTCTCAGGTCAAGCCGGGTGCTATCAAACCCGTGTATTGACCTTCGCTTAAAAACACAGGGCCTTTATTGGACAATCAGTTGGTTTTGGGTAATGGGTGATTAGAAGGATGATTATGAAAAGAAAACGTGTTGTGGTTCAGAATCGGGATGGCGTTTATCATTTGATGAGTAGGTGCTGTTTGGGTGAGCATTTGCTGGAGGATGGGGAGAAGGAGATGTTCATCGGGATGATGCGGCGGCAGGCGGCGTTTTGTGGGGTGGACATTCTGGCCTACTCAATCATGTCGAATCATTTCCATATTCTGGCGCGGGTTCGGCATGAGAAGCCGCAGACGGATGCGGAGTTGCTGAGCCGTTATCGGGCGTTCCATGAGGGTTGTCGTATCTCCCCCTATTCTATAACGCCGGATGGCTTGGAGAAGATGCTGGAACGGAATGATGAGATCGCGCAGCAGGCGCGGGATGCTCTGCTGGCGCGCATGGGGGATGTGTCGGTGTTCATGCGTGAGCTCAAGCAGCGTTTCACGATCTGGTATAACCACCAGAACGGGAACCGTGGCACCTTGTGGATGGAGCGCTTCAAGAGCCTGGTGGTGGAGCCCTCGCTGCAGGCAATGGCAACCGTTGCGGCCTACATCGACCTCAATGCGGTGCGCGCTGAACAGGTGGATGATCCGGCGGATTACCGTTTCTGCAGCTATGCCGCTGCAATGGGAGGCAAGGCGTCGGCCATGAATGGTTACCGGCTGATCTACGGTGGACGTGCCTTTTCCGAAGCGATTGCGGCGTATCGTCTTTGTCTGTTTGGGAAAGGCGCTAAACCGAAGGGCGAACTGGACAAGGACCGCGGTGTAATCCCCCTGGAGAAGCTGGATGCGGTGATCCGCAGCGGTGGAAAGGTGGAGGTGTCCGAGTTGCTGCGCCGGAGGGTTCGCTACTTCAGTGATGGGATGGCAATCGGATCCAAGCGTTTCCTGAAAGGGCTCTATGATGAAAACCGGGAGTGTTTTCCAGAAAACCGGAAAGCCCGTTTTGCGTCGATGAAAGGCGCGGATTGGGGAGGTCTACAGGTCGTGCGTGACCTCAAGGTCGATCTCTTTGGATAATCAACGGGTTCTGTTAGGGCTCAAGGAGAAGCATCCTGATTATCCAGAAATGCTGATTATGACGATGGTCCGGTGGAACCCCAACAGAATTCTCAATGAACAGCCGAAATTGCGGGATGGATTCATCGACCAAAAAACTCCGAGTTTGTTTTCCGGTTATGCTTTCTGTTTGGTTCCATCGTTTTCCGTGAGAGTTTCAATCTTCGATCAGTGAAAGGTGCGATCGACTTGCGACTGAAACGATGGCGGCATCCAGTGGTTTATCGGGTGCTCCGGTTTTCAGCTCGTGGCGATTGGCTCAATACGAAAGAATCCTAACGAGAGCGTCTGCTGAGAGGCCCAGTATTATCCAGCCCGGAACGATCAGGAACGTCCGGAGTGGGATTCTGGGATGATGGTGGTTAATAAGGGTAAGGAGGACGAGGGCCCCCAGTGTGGCAGTGTGACATCCCCATATAGTTGGTTGAAGCGGGATTCTAAGCCAGGAGATTGGCGCCATCCAGGATGTTGAGTAGTGTATGATGGAAAGATTGAGCCATGCGGCGTAGTTGACAAATCCGGCTGCTCCAAGGAGCCCAATCGCTGCCAGTGCAAGCGAGAGAAACGCGGTGATCAAGCTGATTGCAAACATGGATCCGAGGATGGGATTGAGGACAAAGGTGGAAAGGGGAAGTGATCCAAAGTGAAAGGCAATGAGGGGGGCGCTTATCCAGAACGCAATCCAGCTGATGGCAAGCGGGGGAATTATCATGCGCAGGAAGCTTAGGCGAAGCCGATGCCCCTTGCTTGTAGACTTTTCCGTCAGGAACCGGTCGGGTGGCAGGCGAAGGTTAAATTGCCGGATCAGAGCGGTTCCGTAACCGATGATTCCGGCGACGATGGTGAAAGATAGCTGAAATCCGGGATCGGATATTTGACGGGGATCATTCCAAAGGATCACGCATGCGGCGGCGACAAGCGCAGCATAGGGGTTCGGTTTTCTTTTTACAGCGGCGGCAGCAAAATAGAATAACACCATGATCCACGCCCGTTGGGCAGATGGACTCGCTCCCGTAATCCACACATAGGCCGCGGATATGGCGATGATTGCCAAGGCAGAGAAGGAATTTGGCAATCGGATGGCCTTGCCCGCTATCACAAGGCTGAGAACCAGAATCGACATGTGAAAGCCGCTGATGGCGAGGAAATGCATCAGGCCCGTGGCCTGGAAGCGCTGTTTGCTGGCTTTGTCGAGGTAGGCTTTGCTCCCTGTTACCATGGATTTGAGGTAGGCGTCGAGCGGCAGGTTTTGCGGAGCGTTCAAGCTTAGGATGTCATCGATTTGAGATAACACCTTTGCGCGAAGATGTTCGGCGGGATGGATCTGATTATTATCAACCGACAGCACTTCTCCCGCATTCCATTCGAGTAGGGGCATGTTGGGAATGGGGTTTTCGGCGAAATAACTCCATTTGCCCCATTTAAGCACGCCAGTTCCGTGCACAAGTGAATCCTTCAGAAGCGGGAGGGTGTCGGCAGGTTTGAAAAGAAAGGCGCTGACTTCGTAGCCGGTTTTGTCCGTCATCACCGATGGAGCACTTGTGATTGATCCGGTGAATGCGCAGGATCCGGCCTTGTCGGATTCGGGTTGGAAGCGAATCCTATTGACCTGGACCGTCATTCGGGCCTGTCGGGGAGGTAACCCATTCCATGATGCTGGAAGGGTTTCCGGGAGATTCATTGAACCATGAACCCACCCTCCAAGGAATGAACCGGTGATGAATACTATTCCCCAGACGGGATTCCTGATGGAATGGGATTGGTTCATCCCTGAAGCCGCAATGGCAACGAGCGAACAAAGGATCGCCAGAATGAGAATCCGACCGTCATATTCGCCGATGGCGCTCACAAAGTGGGACACAATCAATCCCGATCCCCAAGGCGTAAGAATATAGACCAGAGGGGCTCTGTTGCGATGCCCGATCTCTTGGCCGGGACGATGCATGGCGAAGGAAGACTACCTGAAGTGGTTGAGAAATGCCCCTTTTTTAAGGATGACGGGGCGCAAGAAAGTGTCCTGAAGAAAGCGATGTGCCTTTTCAATGGCTTCTTTCAGTTGATTGCCGCGTGCGATTTCTGCCGCGATTGCGGAAGCCAGCGAACAACCACTCCCATGGCTGTTGACCCCGGAGATCCGTTGTGTGTTGAACGTGCGGAAATCGGATTCGGGAAATGCCAGCACGTCGGTTAGCTGATTGCCGGGCAGGTGTCCCCCTTTCACGAGGAAAGCGGTTTGGAAACGTGTCGCCAGGGATCGGGCAGCGTTTACGATCGATTGGAGGTCTTTGGGATGGCGTTTGATGAGCACCTTCACTTCATCCAGATTGGGCGTGACAAGCGTTGCCAACGGAAAGAGTTCCTTGGTGAGGATTTCGATTGCCTCTGGCTGGAGCAAAACCGATCCACTGGTGGAGACCATCACCGGGTCAACGATGACGGGGATTTTTCTGGATGCCGAAAGGCTCTCCACGACTGCCCGAATGATTTCTGCATTGAACAGCATTCCGGTCTTGATCGCACGGACATCAAAGTAGTCGAGCACTTGCCGGATTTGGTCCTTAACGTGGTCGGGAGAAAGCGGGCTAACCGAGATCACGCTATCCGGATTTTGGGCGGTGGTGCAGGTGATGGCGGTGGTCCCATAAACGCCGAGTGCTCTGAATGTGAGGAGATCGGCTTGAATTCCCGCGCCGCCTCCACTGTCTGAGCCGGCGATCGATAGGGCAACTGGGGTTTCTTTGGAGGACAGGTCGGGCATGAGACGAAATGAAGGTTCAACAGGCACCTTGTCCGAATGCTTACATTCTTTCAACCCAAATGGAGCGTATCAAAGGAAAGCTACCCTACCCTGGTGCAAACCTTGCGGGTTGAACCCCAGGATGGGTCGCTTCAGGTTTTGAATAGAATCCGGACGAAAATGATTATTCGACGTGGATTTGGAGTCGCTGGTATCCCCGTCCGCGCCAGTCTTTGACTGACAGTTGGATCTCGAAGTCTCCCGAGCTCTGGGGAGTTCCAGTGATGTGTCCCGTTTCGCGGTTCAGGCTTAGACCCTGGGGTAGGGCTCCCTGAATGATGGTGAAACTGTAGGGATTCTTCCTCCAATCCCAGATGGTGCGGATGTCGGTTGTGGCCCCGATTGGCAGATCGATCCTTGTTGGGGTCGTTTCTGCCGCGACTCCGTTTGATGCCGGTCGGATAATGTCTACCGGCAGGCATTGTCCGTTGATCTCGAATGCCAGGATGGTGGGACAGGCTACTGGTGTTGGATTGATGCGTTCGCGGTTAGCGCGGGTTTGAAGCGATTCTTCGACTGCCGCTGAGAGCTCCACGTCTTCGCCGTTGGCTTCACGCATCACGCGATTGAGTGACATCGGGATGCGGATGTCGGGATATACGCCGCCAACTCCATTGAGGTCCACATCAATCATGATCTGGAAGTTTTCGTCCAGAGCGGGACCGGATGGGAAACTGTAGACCAAACCGCCGGGGAGGATGACACACGAGCCTACCCATGCGTAGGAGCCGTTGGTGCGGGTGGTTCCGATAACGCGGGCATTGGGTAGTTTCTGGAGATGGTACGCAAAACCTTCGCCTGCACTTACGGTGTTGCTGTCCACCAAGACCAGGATGTCGCCTTCAAAGAGAGGTTCGCCCTCAGGTTCAATCATCGAGACCGCAAACGGATCATCCTCGTTGACCCATTCACCGTTGTCATCCAGATACACATTCTGAGTGTAAAACCAGCTGTCGCGGGTCAGGCAAGACACCATCATGGCTCCCAAAATGTCCGCTCCTCCTTCATTTCCTCGCAGGTCGATGATAAGGTCTTTCCCTCCTGCAGCCGTGACGGTGCTCATGTAGTCTTTGAATGTTTCCACATATTCCATCCCCGCAGCAAGCATTGCTTCGTCGGATTCAAATCCGGTTTCGGGGACATCGGGGAGGAGCGCGGAAATCGCGAGATAGGCTATGCCTCCGTTCATCCAGCGGAAATCGAAAACATCGTTTCCTGGTGCAGTCGAGCCCAGCTCTGCGATGTCGAACATGTGACCCAGAGGGTCATCGATTGCCTCGAGCCTAATGCCAGAGACGACGCCATCCGAAGCATTGCGCACAACGAGATCGGCCTGTGAGCCTGGCTTTCCCCTCCCGATGAGGGCGTTCGCCAATCGGCTCGCTCCTTCATCGGTTGGAGTTCCCTGAAGTGCCCAAAGCAGATCAATCGTGGCAAGTTCGTCCACGATGGGTGTTCCGTTCCACGTAATGATTTCGTCTCCAACTTGGATTCCCGCCAAATCGGCTGGTTCACCGGGACGGAGTGAGGCGACAACGACTTTGCCATTGTCCAGAGACGCCAGCGTCAGTCCGAAGCTTCCTCCCCTTTCTGATGCGACGAAATTGGTAAAAGCCTGCCTGACAGGAGCGTCTTCACTTATCACCGTAAGCCAGGTGTGCCCATCCCGGATCGTGTTGAATGCGAATTGGGAGAATACCCTGCAGAATGCCTGAAGGTCGCTGTTGCTTTCAGCGAGGGCGATTTCCGGCAAATATCGATTGCGGGCCTTTTCCCAGTCGATTCCTTTCCACTCTCCGAGAGGGTAGTTTTCCGCGAGCAGATCAATGGTCCGTTGATACGCTTCCGTGAAGGGTAGTTCGCTCAGGTCTTCGTCCACCGGCTTTCCCCAAGCAAGTGGAGCTATGCCGGCTGCCAGTCCGAGAACGAGTGAGAGC
>JAQVLM010000018.1 GCA_028704125.1 Opitutales bacterium | reverse complement strand
ATGACCGTGAACTCATCCGCGGTCTGATTGGCGCCTCCGCCCTCCTTTATGTCATCGACGGATCCCGGCCAGTCCGGAGTTTCGACCTCGCTGAGATGGAGATCCTGAGGATGTCGGGCCTTCCGAGAGTTGCCCTAATCAACTCAAAGTCCGGGGTACCCCGGTTTGCAGATGACTGGAAAAAAGTCCTCAACCTTCACTTCAGTTCAATCCGCTTTTTCGACGCTCATAGGGCCGGATTCAACGACCGGATCGCACTGATCGAGACACTGCGTTCGATTCAGCAAGATTGGGAGCCACTCCTCGGATCAGTCGCCGCTGCACTCAAGGACGACTGGGAACGCCGCATCCGTGCCTGCGCCACATGCGTAATGGATCATCTAGTCGACACAGTGGGTTTGAAGATCGTGAGGCAATATCCAATCCATGGTGACCCGGAGCCTGCCAGGCAAAAGGCCCGTGAATCCTACTTCAAGGCAGTGGAGCTCCGCGAGGCACGCTGCTTCGACCAAATGCGGTATCTATTCAAACACAGGATCACAGCCTTTCCAATGCCACCCCATCCGATTCTGGACGAAAGCCTCTTCTCTGCCAATACGTGGAAAATGTTGGGGTTATCGAGGCGCCAGCTCGCGTTGGGTGCCGCAGCGGCAGGGGCGGCTGGCGGAGCCGCACTGGATGTTGCATTCAGTGGAATCACCTTTGGAGTCTTCACTGCCGGATCCGCGCTTATTGCCGGATCAGGTGCCTACATGGGCGGCGACAGACTCGCCGAAGTAAAGGTCCTAAGGACTTCTCTCGGACACGGGGAAGTCCAGGTTGGCCCGAACCGTAATCCCAATTTTCCTTTTGTCTTGTTGGATCGTTGCCTCCTCTTCTTCGACACCATCAGCCACTGGACCCATGCGAGGAGGGACCATCCGGGGATGTCCCATCCACAATCAGCTGGCTTCACAAGCAAGTGGGCAAGGGAATCCATCCAATCCATCCACCGGCTCACCAAAGCCATTCGGAAGGATCATCCGCAGGAGCTCGAGTCCGCACGGCTATCTCTGGAACGCGTTCTTTCGGAAGAGCTCCAGCACATCGCTTCCCGTTGAGCCATCGTCCGGCTTCCGCGTCAGGATGACCCGAGCCAAGCGCGAATAGTTTAATTGAGTCACATTGACGCTTTCGGCGCCGCAGACTCCTCGCTGTGTCATATTGGCGCTTTCGGTGGATTGCGTCAATTTCCGTAGGTGTCTGATAATCTGCGACTTACCCTGTATCTCAAATTGGCGCAGCACCTGCATAAAAGGAGTTGTTCAACCGAAACACTTTAACAACAGACAAGGAGGAATCATCATGAGACTGATCAAATACGACAACCGAAGCGTTAATCCGTTCGCCGAACTCGATCGCCTTTTCAGCGAGGCCCTCTGGGGGGGCAACCGCTACGGATGGGAACGCATGTTTGAACCGGCTACCGGTTCCCTCAGGGTGAACCTGTATCACGACGACGATGCTCTCTACGTAACCGCTGAACTTCCCGGTGTCTCCAAGAAGGACGTATCGATCCAGCTCGAAAACGCTGTGCTGACGATCCGCGGAGAACGCAAGATGAAGGAAGGCAAAGCCGAATCGAGCGTCGCATTTGAGCGAGCCATTACCGTTGGCGAAGACATCAACGCAGACAAAATCAAAGCCAAGCTCGAGGAGGGAATCCTCACTATTACACTCCCGAAAGCAGAACACCGGAAGCCCAAGGCCATTACGGTTTCGTAATCCAAACCGGATCTGTCCTAACCCTATTGAGAACCAACAACCCGAAAACAGCTTATGAACACCACAATTGCCAAACAGGAAAACGCCCAGCCATCCACTGCCAAGCGGATGGAATACCGGAGCCCACGCTACGAAGTCATCAACCTGGATGACGCCTACCGGGTGGACGTGTATGTTCCCGGCGTGAAGAAAGACCATACTCAAATCACCCTGGAGAAAGACACCCTTACCATAACAGCGTCCAGATCGGATCAAGCGCCATCCACATGGGAAACCCTCCACCGGGAGTATGATCCCGTCGACTTCCAGTTGAGCCTCAACCTCAACGTCGATGTTGACGCGGACAGGATATCCGCAAGGACCGATAATGGGGTGCTTTCCATCACCCTTCCCATCGCGGAAAAGGCCAAGCCAAAGACCATCTCCGTTGAATAAACCGACGACCGGAGTCGATTGACTCACGGCTCAAACCAAAGCAAAAGCCGGACGTGCCGCCACGCCCGGCTTTTTTTGGTCGCTCACTCCATTTACGACCCCATATTCACCTCAAATCGTTTGCGGCCAAGCCCAGGCGTCGCTGCACAAAAAAAGGGAGCGGATCACTCCGCTCCCTTGGTCACGACTTGATTTACTGAGAATCAGAACCTCAGAAATCAACCCCAAATGTCAGGCTCAAACGCGGTTCGGTTGGAACCTTGTAGCGCTCAGTGGAAATCACACTTGCGCTGCCGGTATCCACCCATCCCACGAAGTCATCCTGTGATGTGATGTTCTTCGCGTTGAACTGAACCATCGCGTCAAGACCCATGAGATCGAAACGGTAGGTCGCGAATGCTTCCAAGTAGAAGGTGCTCGGGTTGTAACGGGCAACTCCCTTGTAGTAGCCAATGAGCTTTTCGTCCGCCCACTTACCGCCAACACCAAGAGACAGCCCTTCAGCTGCGCCTTCGGTGAAGCTGTATTTGGTGAGGAATGCGATCTGGTTTTCGATTAAACCTTCGACGCTCAAGCCTTCGAGAGAAGAATCGATCGCTTCGGTAGTCTCCTGATCGGTATGAGCCAAGCTCAACACCATCTGCCAATTCGCATTCGGAGTGAACACGAGGTCCGCTTCCATACCCTTGGCTTCCTGCTTACCGCCCGGGACATAGTCACCAGCGAGCTGCTCACGGCTCTGACCCGGGAACTCGAGTTCGCGTTGCTCTGGAGTCATGCTATCCCACATACGGGTGTCGAGGTTTTCAGCATTCGGGTCGGTCTGTGTTCCGCCGGACTGCTCGATGATGTAGTAGCTCAAGGTTCCGCTCAGTTTACCTTCCATCAACTCGATCTTGGCACCGACTTCGTAGCTCTTACCTTCAATCGGAGGCATCTGTTCCATGAAGTCGTTCTTGTCCGTATTCGGGAAGAGCGAAGTGGAATACAGGGCGAACAGCGAAATGTCTTCCGTGATGTCGAACATGCCGCCGATCATTGGAGACCACTGGTCTTCCTTGGTTTCATTCACCTTTTCCCAATAGGAATTCGGGTCTTCACCTGTCTTGTTGAGCAACTTGAGGTTCAAATCCGTGCGGTTCACACCGACGTTGGTCCTCAAGCGATTATCCAGTGCGGACATCTGCCAAGTCACGAAGTAATAGGTGTTGGCGCTGTTTTCACGCTCGTTACCCGGACGATCCCAGAAATAGTCTGCGGGAGGACCTGCAGGTAGACGCAAGTCGATACCGGCCTGAACCGGGAAGTAGATCAGATTCGGAGAGTCTCCCGGCTGGGTAGCCTTCTTCGAGTTGAACTTTTCATTCCAAGTGTGTGCACCTGCGGTGAAGGTGTTATTGATTGCGCCCAGATCCAAACGATAAACGGCGGTTGCACCCAATGCGTTATTCGCATTTTCCCAGTGACGGTAGTGGTATTGCAGCGCAATGCGTTCTTGCGGGGTATTTGGATTGAGCCATCCCGTTGCGTTTCCTCCGCGGGAAGCCGACCATCCCAAGTCCCAACCTGCGGCAGCTCCGGTGTTGCCATTTGCATCCCAACCATCACTGTCCACGTTTGTGCGCTTCAAGTACTGGTAGTATGCGGTCAAGCTGAAGTTGTCGCCCACGCTCTGGGTGATGTCAGCGCGATAGTAATCCACTTCGCTGCTGCGCATGTTATCCACTGCCCAATTCCATTCCCATGGAATCTCGGGATGATGGATCTGCAGGGGAACTTCTGCTCCGTCTCCAGTTCCACCAATCGTGAAGAATCCGAGACCATTCGGCTTTTCACGGTATCCACGCTCAGCGGTGAACTGGATCTTGGTTCCTTCCAGTGGAATCCATCCAACATTCACCAAACTGTAATCGACCTTACCTTTGGAGTGGTCACGATAGTCGCGGCTTTCGGTCTTCGCTCCATTGAAACGAACGCCGACCTTTCCGACCTTGCTGTCGTTCACGGCATTGGCATCGATCGTAGCACGCCATTCACCTTCACTTGCACCCGTCAAACGGATTTCAGTGAAACTATTGAAGAAATCGACCTGCTTGGTTACGCTATTGATCACACCACCGGGATAGGTCACCCCGTAAAGCGCGGCTGCCGGGCCCTTGACCACTTCGACACGGGCCAATCCCTGTGAGTCGATCGGGTCATAGGTGCGGACACCATCACGCAAACCCCAGTTCTGGCGGAAGCCGCGGAAAATGAACTGCTGGTGAGCCTGTTGAATGTCATTGGATGAATGCACGTCCGCTCCACCGTTGATCAACGCTGAATTGTAACGGGTCATTTCGAGCTGGCTACCCATCATCAAGTCATCGGAAAGGTCCTTGGTGAACACCTGAATGTTCATCGGGATCTCGCGAATCGGTGTGTTGGTGCGGGTACCTGCGATAGAGTTGGATGCAGCATAGCCGGTGTCCTGTTCAGCCGTAATCGTGAACGGGTCCATTACGTACACTTCATCGGTCGTCTCCGACTGTGCGAAGGCCGCTGTTGCGAGCAACGGCAGTCCGAGAGCGAGCCTCGGGATCAGATGCCAACGGCTGGAATGCCTTTGGCTCATGGGGGTTGTCGTCATATCTGATTTCTGTTGGTTTGGGTTCATATTTCAGTTGTTCCGGAAGTCATCGGCATATTCGAATAAACGAACATTCCAATGCCTTTAGGAAATGGTCCAAAAGTTGAGTGGATTGAGTTCTACCTGTCCCGCTATCTTGGGGGGGGTGGGTAGGTTCAATGACAGGTCATGAATGATTTCAGGGGTTGAATGGTAGGATAGTGCAAGATTGGGAAAAATATCATAAATCTCCCCTCAAAGCGCCATTCCATTATCACTCATCCATAAGAGCCCGCTTCTGGAAAGCCCTTTACCTATTGTCAAACGCCCTGATCCGACATCATATGCAGCAATTTGCACCACATACTTCTCGGTATGCCGGACAAACAACACCTATTTCCTGAAGCGCTTCACCAGCGACAATGAATCCGCACACATTTGCGTGAGTGTCGCCCAATCCTTCTGCGCAAGTATCTGTTTGGTAATAAGCTGTGATCCCATACCAACACAACAAACACCCGCACTAAACCATGCGCCAAGATTCGCTTCGGTGGGTTCAACGCCTCCGGTTGGCATGATCATGGTCCATGGCATCGGACCCTTCACAGCCTCAACAAATTTCGGACCACCGACCTGGGCACCAGGGAATATTTTAACGAGGTCCACGCCATACTCCTGAGCCCGCACTATTTCGGATACCGAACCGCAGCCGGGTGAATACGGAATCATCCGTCGATTGCAGGTCTTCGCAGTTTCCTCCACAAGACCCGGAGATACCACAAAATCGGCACCAAGCTGAATGTAGAGATCAGCCGTAGCCGGATTGATCACCGATCCAACGCCCAAAGCCATCCCATCGAGCTCCCGCTGGACTGCACGACTGACCACTGAAAAGGTTTCGTGGGCAAAATCGCCCCGATTTGTAAACTCAAAAGCCCTTATCCCACCTGCGTAGCACGCCCGGATCACATCCAAACAGAGGGATGCATCCGAATGAAAAAATACGGGGATTACTCCGGTTTCGAATATAGTGGATAGGACTTGGTGTTTTTTGTAGCGCGACATAGTAATTGTTCTTTCGGAGATGATTCAGTCCGAGCGTATTCTGTCAACTGCCTCCGCGCTCGGGAAACCCGAAATAGCTCCGTGCATTTTCGTGGCATATGCCCCTTACCAATTGACCCAACCCATCGATGTCATTCGGGATGAGACCGTTTTCAACATCATCTCCGATCAACTGACATAGCAAGCGCCTGAAATATTCATGCCTGCAATAGGATAAAAAGCTTCGGCTATCGGTCAGCATACCCACAAAACGACTGAGCAAACCAAGGTTTGAGAGCGCGTTCATCTGCATCGTCATCCCCTCAATCTGATCCAGGAACCACCACCCGCTTCCAAACTGAATCTTTCCGGGAACGGTCCCATCCTGATAATTCCCCGCCATCGTTGCGAACAGATAGTTATCGGCGGGATTCAGGTTGTATAGGACTGTCTTCGGGAGCCAACCCTTGGCTGCCAAACGGTCCAAATAACCAGACAGCGGCAGCCCTTGATTCCAATCTCCGATCGAATCAAAGCCGGTGTCTGGACCAATCGACCGGACCATGCGCGAGTTCGTGTTGCGCATCGCTCCCAAATGCAACTGCTTCGCCCATCCTTTTTCGGCGTCCATTCTCCCGAACTGAAGCATCAGGTAACCCGCAAAACCCACACTCTCTTCTCCGTTCGGAACACGCCCTGACCGGAGCTCCTGATAAAATCGGGCGGCTTCTACGTCGTCCATGTAACGGTCTGGGCACACCTCAAGCCCATGGTCGGAAAGCCTTGCTCCCATCCCATGGAACACATCGTGTCTCGACTCCAAGGCGCGGATAAAACCATCCATCGAGGAGCATCCAATTCCGCTTACCGACTCGAGACGGGAAACCCAAAGGTTCCATTCCTCCGGATTCCCGGTCTTCATCGCCTTGTCCGGACGATAGGTCGGATACACTCCCGTGGATAATGGACTATCTTTCAATTTGGCATGCCAGACAAGATCATCCACCGGATCATCGGTTGTGCCGACGACCTCCACCTTGAATTTCCTCATCAATCCCTGAGCCGAGAAATCTGGGGCAGCCATCCGCTCCGCCGTGATATCCCAAATGCGTTCAGCATTGGACTCATTGATGATGAGGTCACAGTCGAATACACGCTTCAGCTCAAGGTGGCACCAATGATACATGGGATTCCGGATCGCATAGGGCACAGTCCGGACAAACGCCATGAACTTCTCTTTTGGAGGGGCATCCCCAGTGCAAAATCGCTCCGGAATACCGTTCGTGCGCATCAACCTCCATTTGTAGTGATCCCCCTCCAACCAGATCTCATAGAGATTATTGAACCTCCGGTCCTCACACACCTCTTTCGGAGAGAGATGGCAATGGTAATCGATGATCGGCAAATCCTCAGCGTAGTCATGATACAAGGTGCGGGCAGTAGAGTTCCGCAAAAGGAAATCGTCATGGATAAATGGTTTCATGGCTTTGCATGTCTAGTATTTCCAACCATCAAATGGTCATTGAGGCGTATCCCCCATCCACCACCAACTCGTGTCCTGTGATGAACGAACCGGCTTCGCTCGCGAGCAACAAAGCCGCACCGACCAACTCACGCGACTCCCCGAATCGGCGCATCGGAGTGTGACCCATGATGGATTCGATTCGATCCGGCGTCAAAACCTTGCGGTTCTGCTCAGCCGGGAAGAAGCCTGGAACCAGTATATTCACCCGCACGCCGCTTGCAGCCCATTCGCGGGCCAGGTTTTTGCTCAGGTTATGCACCGCTCCCTTGGACGCCGAATACGTGAAAACCCTGGAGAGAGGGGTCAGCCCACTCGCACTGCCAATATTGATGATGCTTCCACTTCCCTTCGACACCATATGGGATCCAAAAACCTGACACGAAAGGAACACCGACTTGAAGTTAACCAGCATGATGCGGTCGAATTCATCTTCACCGATTTCCAGAAATGGAGTGGCTGAATTGACGCCAGCTCCATTGACCAGAATATCGATCTGACCCAGTTCATCGACCACCGTCCGGCACACCTCCTCCAGCGAAGCGCGTGTCGAAACATCAGCGGGAACAAACCGGCCTATACCCCCTTCTGTCTTAATCCGGTCCAATTTCACCTGAGCTTTGACAGGATCACGGCCCACCAAGACCACCTCGGCACCGGCTTGGGCCAACCCAACGGCAATCGCTCCACAGAGTTCGCCAGTCCCGCCAATCACAACAGCCACCTTTCCCCTGAGGGAAAAGAGAGAATTCAGGTAATCATTCATTATTTCCAATTCTGAACCAATCAAAACACTATGGGATTCTCCGATCTGCCCTACCGTACCACGCGCGCTCCGCCTCCAGCCATCACCTTTTCGACTTCCTTGACGGTCGCCATCGAAGTGTCACCTGGGGTGGTCATCGCCAATGCTCCATGAGCCGCACCGCAATCGACTGCCCACTGCGGGTCGCCCCTGGTCAAAAAACCATATATCAGACCACTCGCAAAACTGTCTCCACCGCCTACACGATCGAGGATTTCAAGCCCCGGATAGGACTTACTCTGGTAGAACTTACCACCCATCCATACCATCGCGCCCCAATCATTCACTGTAGCGGTTTTAACCGTTCGAAGAGTGGTAGCCGTTGCTTTGAAGTTCGGAAACTCCGAAACCGCCTTTCCTATCATGCGTTGGAAGCTTTCAACCTCAATATGGGAAATGCTTTCATCCACTCCCTCCACTTCGAAGCCGAGGCTCGCGGTATAGTCTTCCTCATTCCCGATCATCACATCGACATGCCGGGCAATTGCACGATTGACCTCCTGTGCCTTTTTCAGCCCACCAATGCTCTTCCAGAGGCTCGGACGATAGTTGAGGTCGTAACTCACGATCACTCCATGCCGATGGGCCGCCTCGACCGCTTCAATGGTCAATGCAGCCGTCGTCTCGCTCAACGCGGCAAAAATACCACCCGTGTGGAACCAGCGCACCCCTTCCTTTCCGAAAAGGTGATCCCAGTCCACATCGCCCGGTCTCATCTGGCTCGCGGCGGTATTCGCACGGTCCGGCACCCCCACAGCACCCCGGATTCCGAAGCCGCGTTCCGTGAAATTCAGGCCATTGCGAACCGACCGTCCAATACCGTCGTATGGCACCCACTTCACATAGTCTGTGCACACCCCGCCCTGCATCATGAAGTCTTCGATCAAACGCCCCACTTCGTTGTCGGCAAAGGCGGTAACTGCCGCACCGCGCAAACCAAAGCATTTCCTCAATCCACGGGCCACGTTGTATTCTCCACCGCCTTCCCACGCTTTAAAGGAACGCGCGGTACGCACACGCCCTTCGCCTGGATCCAATCGCAACATGATTTCCCCAAGGGATACGATATCGAAGCGACAAGCTTCTGCAGGTTTTATCTCAAGACTCATGATTAATCCTCCAATATGATGTTATTGATATCCGGAATGATGTATCCTCCAAAGCAGCTTCCCGCTCATCCCGCGCGGGATAGCTCATGCTTGTTCCATTCCGGTTGCCCACACTCTCTGGCAATGGCGTTAAACGCATCAATCTCCGCATCGGTGAACAGCAAGCCACCCCAACGGTCACTCTGCTTCGCAGCCTCCGCCTCGATTTGCCCTGGCAACATACAATTGCTGTTTCCGTCTCTCAAAATGTCGCGAATCACCGCTTCCACGTTTTCTTTCTGGTTTCGACCCATCGCAAACTCCCCACTGCTCATGGCCTCCGGGTGAATGACCTGGAAATAGAAACACGGGGTATGTTTTTCCTCCGGACGTTGATCCCACCGGCTCCGGATGGTCGGAATCGACCCGCCCGTGTAGGCTGCGGTCAGTTCATTGATCAGGCTCAACCCATAGCCCTTGTGTGCGCCGAAGGGCAGTAAAGCCACCGCTGCATTGGGATCGGTCGTCGGATTCCCCTCCCGATCCACCGCTGCATTGGGAGGAAGGCTTTTCCCTTCCCGCGCAAACTGCTGCACCCTTCCCATCGCCACAACACTGGTCGCCCAATCCACCACAATCGGGAACCCGACCGCGTCCTGAGTTGGGAAACCCCAACTATGGGGGTTCGTTCCAAGTGTGGGGGTCTTCCCTCCAAAAGGCACCACCTCCGCTAGTGCTGCGGTGCAATTGGTATAGGCAAGGTATCCGCGTTGGGCGGCATCCATCACATAACCGCCCCCCCATAGATAATGGAAAGCATTGTCCACACAGACAATCCCGACCCCGTATCGGTCAGCCAATGCGATCGCGGCATCCAAAGCCGCATAGGCCGTGGCTTGCCCCAGTTTCCGGTTCGCATTCCAAACCTCCACTGCGCCAAAGCGGCCAGCCCGCTTTTCGATCTTGGCGCCCGGCACACAACCCCCGGCACCACTCCCGAACAGGTGATCCAGATGGAGCGCCTTGATCGCATTGTGGGTGCGGATTCCGTGGCGTGCCGCGTAGGCACTGAAACGGGCGGCCGCCTCAGCCTCCGACGCATCGAATCCCCGATGGGAATACGCGGCGCGAACCAAGGCGTTGTGGTTTTCTTCAGAGACCAGATAGAATGATCCGGACATAGCTAATTGGATAAGTCGATGATGATTGATGAGTTCAAAGGACAACTCCGGAAGGATAACCCCGCAATCGATGAAGGTGAGATTCCTGACGTGCTGTTTTTCATTCTGAGTTTGATTCGAAATTGGATCCTGAAGGAATCTCATGCGTGCTTCTCAATTCCTGCCCGCATGAAGCTCCGACGGAATCAGGCAGCGGGTGGAATGGGAACCTGATTTACCTGGGCCAACGGCTTGTTTCCCGCCATTGCCAGCCGAAGGTTTTCCACACACATCGTAGCTTGCCGCAACACACTTTCATAAGTGCGTGAACCCACGTGCGGAGTCACAATGCAACGGGGATGCCGAAGCAATGGATGGGCGGCATCAGGCGGCTCAACATCAAGGACATCCGTACCGTAGCCGCCAATCTGACCTGAGTCCAATCCGGCCACCACATCTCCCGTATTCACAATCTCCCCGCGCGCGCAGTTGATCAAAACCACTCCATTTTTCATTTTGGAGATGCTCGACGCACACACAAGATCGCGCGTCTCTGCGCTCAGGTTAACGTGGAGACTGATCACATCCGCCCGCGGCCAGAGGGCATCCAACGATTCCACACGCTCCACCTGATGGGCTTCAGCAAACGCGGCGTCCCAGTATAGATCATAACCCAGCACTGTCATCCCGAACGCTCGCGCGCGCACAGCGACTTCCTTGCCGATACGTCCCATTCCAAGGACCGCGATAGTCTTGCCCCAAATCTCATTTCCGGTCTTACGCTTCCACTCACCCTTCCGCGTGGCATCGATGTGGAAAGGCAAGTGCTTGGCCAAAGCGAGCATCAGCAGAAACGAGTGCTCAGCGACAGTCGTATGATTCACCCCGGGAGTGAACAACACCGGCACTCCCATTTCTGTGGCGGCATTCACGTCGATCTTATCCACTCCAATCCCATACTTGCTGATGATCCGCAGCCGGGGCCGGGCTTTTTCCAGAACCTTCCGGGTAATCATGTCATCACCGCAAATGAGCGCATCCACGTCTCCCACAAGCGCCAAAATCTGATCCTCATTCAACGGGCCGCGGGCGGTGAGGATTTCCCATCCAGTCGACGCCAACAAATCATGGTGATTTCCGGGTGTATCCTGAAATGAAGTTGTCGTTACCAATACACGTTTCATAATTTTGTTCAAAAAAACAAAGAAGCCGTCAAAGCCCCAGAAGTCGGGGCAACCAAAGCGAAATCGACGGAAGATAGGTGATGAGCAGCAACCCGATAACCATCGCTCCAAACAACGGCAGCAGGGGGCGGATGACCTTGGACAAGGGAACGCCTCCAACACTGCATCCAATGAACAGGCAAGTCCCGACCGGGGGAGTGCACAAGCCGATGCAGAGGTTTGCGATCATCACGATTCCAAAATGAACCGGATCGATCCCCATGCTCATCACCACCGGAAGAAAGATTGGGGTGAAAATCAGGACGGCCGGCGTCATGTCCATGAAAGTTCCCACGACCAATAAAAGGCAGTTGATGATCAGGAGCGTGATGATCGGGTTTTCGGTCAGACTGAGCAAACCGCTGCTTACCATTTGTGGAACATTCTCATAGGCCAGCACCCAACTCATGGCTTGGCTGGCCCCCACCAGGAACATCACGATCGCTGTGGTCTTGGCCGATCGCAGAATCAGCGGCGGAAGATCGCTCCACTTGATTTCCCGGTAGACAACGACTCCCAACAGAAGAGCATAGGCCACCGCAATAGCGGACGCCTCGGTAGCCGTGAAGACGCCGGACAGAATACCCCCGAGAACAATCACGATCAGGAACAGACTGAGTATCGCACTTCCAAAAGCCTTAAACAAATCCCCCAACTTGAGACTGCCTTTCTGCCTCGCCGGAGCAGCCCCCCTGACCGTGAGACGGGACGCCAACATGATCAGCCCACCAACCACAACCCCCGGAAGCACACCTGCCATGAAAAGACCCGCCACCGACACATTCCCCGCCACCACAGCATACAGGATCATGATGTTGCTCGGGGGAATCAATAATCCGGTAGTTGCCGAAGTAGTGGTCAAAGCCACGCTGAAAGGCTTCGAATACCCGTTGCGCTCCATCTCCGGGATCATGAAACCGCCAATCGACGATACCGCCGCACCTGCCGATCCGGAAACCGCTCCGAATAGCATGCAGGTGAGCGTATTCACGTAGGCAAGCCCACCTTTGAACCCACCCATCAGCGCATTCGCGAAGGCCATCAGTCGCCGGGCCATTCCGCCTTCGCCCATCAAGACCCCGGAAAAGACAAAGAAGGGGATCGCCAACAAGGGAAAACTCGCAATCCCGCTGGACATCCGCTGCGCCACCACGTAGCTGGTGGGAACGTTGCCCAACGACAGAACGGTGAAAAAGGTCGCAAGACCAATCGCAACCGCTATCGGCACATTGAGAACCAGTAGGGCGAAAAAGGATACCACAAGGAGCAATACTTCGATTTCCATAATCCCATCACCCTTTCTGATCCACTTCTCCGGCCTTCGCCGCAAGCGTTGCTCCCATATGCCCCAACCCGAACAGCACGAAAAACACGCCACTGATCGGAACCGCCATGTAAACATATCCCATCGGGATCCCCAGCGCGGTGGAGACCTGACCGGCTTTCAGCGTTTCGACCACCAGAACCCAACCACCATAAACTAATACCAGAAGCGAAAACACCATCACAATGAGGTCCACCATGAGGCTAGCCCATCGCTGCGCATCAACATCCAGCTTGCCGACAAAATAGTCGACCCCCAGATGCGCTTTTTCTTCATAGACAACAGCCGCACCAAGCATCGAAACCCAAATCAGGAGAAACAACGCCAACTCCTCCGTCCACCGGCTTTGATGCCCGAGCAGATAGCGTGAAGCGACTCCCCAAAGAACGTCCAAAACCAAAAGGGCGAAGGCCACCACCAGAATCTGCTTCAGCAGCCAAACTGGACCTTGGATGAGTTTCTGGTATCCCGCGCTCATTCGGCATCCTCCTGTTCCGGCATACCAACCACGCGGATGCGTTCCGCCAATTTGCCCACCGGCGTATTCGCCACAGCATCATACATCGGCTTCACCGCCTCCTGAAACGCGGTCTTATCCGGATGAACGATCTCGATACCACCCTCAGCCAAACGCTTCAACGTCTCTTCTGTACTCTGTTTCCAAAGATTCCGCTGGTATTCCACACTTTCGTCAGCGGCCTGTTGAATCCAGCCCCGCTCCTGCTCACTGAGCGAATCCCACACAATCCGGCTCGCCAACACCACATCCGGGACCCGGACATGCTCATCGAGCGAGAAATATTTCGCGACCTCGTAGTGGCGGCTGGTATCAAAACTGGGGGCGTTGTTCTCCGCACCATCCACCATGCCCTGCTGAAGCGCGGTGTAGAGCTCACCCCAGGGAACCGAAGTCGGAGCACCACCCATTATCGAAACCATATCCATCAGCGTCCGGCTCGGAAGCACACGTATCTTCATCCCCTTCAGATCCGAAGGCTCCATCACCGGCTTGCGCACCGTGTAGAAACTCCGGCTTCCAGCATCGTAGTATACGACCCCCTGAACACCCACACTCCGGCCGGCATCCAGCAACTCCTTGCCAATCTCACCCTCCAGCACCTGCCAATAGTGATCCTCATCCCTAAAGAGATAGGGCATGCTGTAAACCGCCATCTCCGGCACAAATCCCTCCAAAGCCGCTGTGGACGTCTTCACAAACGCAAGAGCTCCCCGTTGCACTTGTTCCGTGCATTCGGGCTCGGAACCCAATTGCCCATTGGGAAAAATCTGCAATTCGACTCTTCCTCCGGACAGTTCCCGCAGGCGTTTTGCCCAATGCAGCATCGCGGCATGCACCGGATGATTCTGATCCAACCCGTGGGCCAAACGCAACTCGCGCACACTCCCCCCTCCCGTGCTATCGGCCCGGTCACTTCCAAGTTTCCACGCGAACAATCCGCTCGCGATGATCACACCAAATGTCATTCCCAACAAAATGTAAGGCAACACGCGGGGTTGAGACTTGCCGGAAACTCCGGATGATTCAATCAATTCGCTCATAAGGGTATCTGGGGTTGATCAGTTGCTGCATTCGCAGATCTAACAAGAGAGTCGCCGCAGAAGCGGGCAGTAAACATATTCGACTCCAATCTCGAAGTCGCCCGTCCCGATCCGCTCCACAATGCGTTCCACAATCGAAACCACCGGCTGGGCAAAAGTCGTGATCGGCGGATAGATCTGACGTGAAACCGCAATATCGTCAAAACCGGTCACCTTGAGCTGGTCCGGAATGCGAATCCCTCGACTCAACGCACCATGGATCACACCAAGGGCGATGAGGTCAATCGCACAAACCACCGCATCCGGCAAAGCATTTGGCTTCAGGTGTTCCGTTGCCATCCATAAACCCGCTTCAAAGTTCCTCAACCCTTTGGGGGCCACAATCGATTCAACCCGAATTCCCGCCCCTTCCAACGCGCGCATCATCCCTTCGATACGACGCTCGAGAATCGGCGACACATGACGGACACACATCACATTGGCAGCCTGACGCTCCTTCAGATACGAAGCCAACTCCGATGCCGCCCGCTCCTCATCCGCCGTGTAGCATATCGTGGACTCTCCTGGAAAACCAACCCCAATACGGAACACAGGCACATGTTTGAGGCGCTCAAACGCATTACCGGTAAGATCGCTTCCCACCACAATCACGGCATCCAGAGCCCGCTGCAGCAAAGGCGACAAATCCTGTGTATCGATCTCGCGATCCGTGAAACCCACAATCACGGTTGAATACCCGGCACTGTGAACAATCCGCTGCAAATGCCCCACAAGGTCACTGAAAAACGAGTCCTGAAAGTCGTAGACCACTACTCCAACCGTCCGTGAGGGTTTTCCCCTCAAGGTTTGGGCCGCCAAATTGGGAACATACCCCATTTCTTCAGCGGTTTCCATCACTCTCTTTCGTGTTTCCTCCGCCACGCCAATCTCATCGGCCCGGCCCGACAACACCCGACAGACGAGTGAAACCGAAACTCCGATTTTATCCGCTATACTTTTCTGGGTTACACGCATGGCTAATGGGCTGATGTGGATTGAATGTTAGGCGTTCCCCATTTCACAGGTCATGATCCCAGCAGTGAAAGAGGGGCGGTTCTAATGGCAGCATGCAAAATTCAAATCCTTCAGGGAAAAAAGACAAGGAAAATGCTCAAACGTTTGAGCGTTCCGAATCAACCAACACCGCCAAACGACCCACCCGATACCGAAGTATCTTCATTTTCTCAAGTATCGCGTTTACAACGATTCCATAATCGATTTCACTAAACGCGTCCGTATCACACTATTACCCAAACTTGAAGGAGGTTTTCCATGCAGGCACGTGTCTACTTATCGATTCTGCTTTTTGTTTCCGCTTTGACCTTCACCTTTCACGCCGCAAGCGCGGATGAAGCCGTCCACGTGAAAGCCGCAAACGATGCGCTCCGCCAATCCCAAAACGCCATGTTCTCCCGGAAATTCGACGAGGCATTGCAGAAGCTCTCGATCGCGGAGGAAGCTATCGCCGCTTTGGAAGCCGAAAACCCGGAAAACACCCAGTTGAAGACACTCCGGAACAAGGCTTCAAAGATGAAGACCGACCTTGAACGAAAGCTCGCCTCATCCACTCCGGTTCCAAGCGCATCAGCCGGGGCAAACCCTTCTGTCGGCTCGACAGCTGCCCTCCCCCGCGACACGAGAGAAGCCCATCGCCTTTTGGAAAAAGCTATACAATCCCTTGAAACATCTCAGAAGAAACGTCTCGAAAAGGTCATTTCCGGCGAATCCACAGAGGGCGGAGCGAGCTTTGTCGCCCAGTCTGTTGAACGAAAGATTAAAGAAGCGCGCGAGTTGGCCACTGCCCTTGAGGAAGCCGCCAATAAGGACAACGTGATCCAGCATCCGACTGTGGTGTCCGCGATTGCCCAAACCCGATCCGTTACCAAAGCAATCGAGGATCTTATCCGGACGGTGCTCTCAGCAGAGCAAGCTCCGGAAGTGGACGCATCCAGCCTCACCGCCATGCCTGAACTCCTCGAGCGCTTCCGGACCGAATGGCTCAACCCCATTGTCCACGCCGCCTATGAGCAGGATTTTGCGAAGACACAGGAAGCATGGCAAAAGCTCGAACATTTCAACAAAGCGGTTCGTCCGTCGATCCAGGCACAGAT
>JAQVLM010000345.1 GCA_028704125.1 Opitutales bacterium | reverse complement strand
GATGAAGGATGTCCTCGCTTCCTGAAAGAAAAATACTTCCTCACGAAGTCCCATCCTGGGTCAATGCGGGTGAGACTTTCTTTATCACGATCTGCTGCAAACCCAGAGGCAAGAATCAACTCTGCGTCCCATCGGTACGCTCTGCGATTTGGGAAACCAACCATCATCTCCAAATCCACCACGCTTGGTACTGCCGCCTCATGTTACTCATGCCAGACCACCTTCATGCGATGCTTACCTTCCCGCACGATCGCCCCATGAAGCGCGTGATCCGGAATTTCAAATCTTTCATTGCCAGAAACACGAACGTGGTCTGGCAAAGCGGCTTTTTCGACCATCGCCTTCGCTCACAGGAACACCAGAATGAAACCTGGCACTATATTATGAGTAATCCTGTGAGACAAAACCTGTGCCCACCCGAGCATGATTGGGAATACGTTTGGAAGCCCCAGTGATCCCCAAACCCACGGCGGATGAGCGGGGACGCTCATCCCTACCCACAACAGGCCCATACCATGGTAGGGCGAACCGTACCGGTGAGCCGCCCTCTTTCAGAAAATCCGAACGTGCCATTCCTTCCCAATGCTCTATTAAGGAGGGGGTGGCTTCAGCCATCCTCTATTGCCCAGACGCAAGCAAGCCCCAGGACCCACGGCGGATGAGCGGGGACGCTCATCCCTACCTGAAACAGGCATCCCATGGTAGTGGGCTACGTGCTTTGATCATGAGCTTCGTCGAATGGGCTTCAGCCACCAGGATGGCCCCGGCCTTAAGGCCTCGCCACAAGGTTTGGAGCATTGAAAACATGCGGGACTACGAAGGGCTCCACTCGGTGCATGGCCCAACTCTTTCAAAGAAGAGAACTGACTTCTTGACGCTTTGACGCTTTAATGGCAAGGTGTTCCCATGAGTAAAGCGACACTGTATTTAAATGATTCGATCCATCAGGCGTTGCGCCTGAAGGCTGCCGAAACCCGGCTATCCATGTCAGATCTGGTCAATGATGCGTTGTCTGTATTGTTGTCCGAGGATCTTGAAGACATCGCCGATTGGAAGGAAAGAAGAAATGAGAAAACGATTGGCTACGCAGAATTTCTTCAACAATTGAAAGAAGATGGCACGATTTGACCTCGAGTTTGCGCCTTCGGTAAAGAAAGATCTAAAGAGAATCAACAGATCCGATGTTCCTCGAATCCTCGAAGCGATTGATCAGCTCCAATACGATCAAAACCCTCAAGGATCAAAGAAATTGGTAAACGAAGCATTGTTCAGGATCCGTGTGGGAGTTTACCGAATCGTATACGAAATCCACGAAAGGAAGCTCGTTGTGCTCATCGTAAAGGTGGGACACAGGAAATCCGTTTACAAATAGAAAGCCCATCGGGTTTCCGGGACGGATTGATGGTTAGCTCAAACAGCCCCACGGGTCCCTCTCCATCTCAAGCATTGGCGGCTTATGAACTTCCAGCAAGCCCCCGTGACCCACGCGGATGAGCGGGGACGCTCATCCCTACCCGCAACAGGCGATTCCCAAAGGTAGGGCGAACCGTCCCCGGTGAGCCGCCTCTTCCAGAACGCCCTCGATTGCCCCACACGCGCAAGCAAGCCCCATTGCCCACGCGGATGAGCGGGGACGCTCATCCCTACCCGCAACAGGCGACTCCCAAAGGTAGGGCGAACCGTCCCCGGTGAGCCGCCTTTGTGATAAAGATAAACCAAGAGCTCTATTCACCACGAAGAAACGAAGGTCCACGAAGAGGGAACTACCATCACTCACCTCCAAGCTTTGTGGTCTTTGTGTGCTCTGTGGTTAAGAATCTTCTTGATACCTGCTGCCCCGGACTAGAAATCAACGCTCTTTTCCGGAGGGGGTGGCTTCAGCCATCCTCTATTGCCCAGACGCAAGCAAGCCCCAGGACCCACGACGGATGAGCGGGGACGCTCATCCCTACCCGCAACAGACCCGTATCCAAGGTAGTGGGCTACGGGCTTTGATCATGAGCTTCGTCGAATGACTGAAGCCGCAGCCTCCGGGGCAACAGCCAACCCATGGCAGCGGGAGCATCCCTGCTCTCGCCCTTGTTCCCTTCTTCCCGCGCGTGCACCGGATCCCGCACGAAGGTAGGGCGAACCGTCCCGGTGAGCCGCCTCTTCTTCCAATTCATCTTCCCGTGATACTCTATGTGTTCTATGTGATCTTTTGTGGCTAACCTTTTCTCCCCCGCGAAGCGGATCTCCCCCACAGGTGCGGGTGCATCCCTGCCCGCGCTTCTTTTTGTTCAAACGCGAACGGGGGGCTCAACAAATACCCGGGATCAGGAAAACCAATCAGCCGGCTTCTTGCGGAAACGAACCGGCTTGGTCTTGAGCTTTTCAATGCGGTTTTCTTGTTCCAGACGCTTGATCCATTGCTTAACCTGCGCGGGAACAACATCCAAACGGGCAGCCAGATCTTCCACACTCTGCGGGGTCATAAGCGCTTCGAGAAGCAGATCCGATATAGACTCCCATAGACGTTGGGAGATCGGTGCAGGGATCGCATCCGGGACAGCGGCCTCAACCCCGCGAGCGTCCGATTCGGGGACATCGGAGGCAAGCACCGGGGACTCTTTTGCGGGGCACTCAGGGGATTCCGCCAACTCCATCAACGGCAACTCCAAAGATCCTTGCGACGGCTTGTGGCTGCCAACGTCGGATGGCTCATACGGAGTCGAAATCCATGCTTTCAGATCCTCGGGTGAAGACAAGGGTGGAAACACCCCTGCTCCCAGTTCACGCAAAGCGGCTAAACCCTTGGACTCTCCACCATCCTCCCGGACATACACCTTCAGGAAACGCTGTCGCCGCAGTTGCTCGTCCGCCCCGGCCCAAGTACCCCCTTTTTTGTAATCCGAGGCGACCACCAACGCGGCATCCGCGAAGGCATAGATGAGCTTATTGCGGGCCATCGCCCGGCCCACATCAAAACCGAGGGAGGGATCAAACGCGGAGAGAAGCAGCAAACATCCATCCTTGAGCGGACTGCGCAACGAGGCGTCGATCGAGAGCTTCGACAGGCTTTCAACGGTGACACCCAACACCACGCCACCCGCTTCGAGGGCACCCTGCATAGCTGCCTGATCCACTCCTTTGGCACCGCCTGACACAACCGGAATCCCGCCACGGGCCGCAGTTGCGCCCACTGACCGCGTAAACCCAAGCAGGGCATCATCCACCTTGCGCGAGCCCACCACGGCCAAGCCGCCCACCCTCAACAAACTCCGGGCTCCGCATCCGTATAGGATCGGCGGACATTGATCCTGCAACCGTTTCTTGAGCAAGACGGGGTAGTCGGAATCAGCCCGGCTGACCACCCATATTCCACGCGAACCCCAGTTTTCAATGGCCTGAGCCAGCTGAAATCCCCTCCCGAGGAGGCTCCTGACCCGATCGGGGTCAAACCCGGCGGCAACCAAAGCGGGCATCCATTCCTCGCAATCGCGCCGACACAGATCCGCCGGCTCCTTCTGCATGGATTTCAAACACCGGGCCAGCTCAGAATACTCCCCTGCGGAAAACAATGCTGCCTGGGCTGCCACAACACCCTTCTTCAGGATCAGCGGGGCGGTCAGCAACAGAATCGCCTTTGTGTTCTCATTCAGCATCATCCATTCAATCGTCACTCTGAGTTCCCGCCATCGCAAGCGCAAAGGGAAAAACTGACGGACATCCCTGCAGGCGCAAGAGACGGCCGGCGATGGCAAAGGTCCATCCCGAATCCACCATATCATCCACCAACAAAACAGGGCCTTCCGGGATCACGATCTCCCTGGGAAGAGTCAGCCCGTCGATCAGGTTCCTGACTTGCTGACAAGCATTCAACATCGTTTTTTGCTCGGGCCTGACCGTCGTCTGTGTCAAAGTCTCCACGGCGGACAAACCGAGGGAATTGGCCAGTCTCTTCGCAAAATCCGGCACCAGGTCGGGATGCCTTGCCGAAGGAATCCATGTCACCCAAGTCGGCTGCGGATTGGGGTTCCACCTATGCAGAATCAAGTCAACAGCCGCCTGCACCAACTCATCCGAAAAATGTCCGGCCGTGTATTTGCCGTGCTTCACGTCGGCGCCCCAACCATCTTCGCCCCACCAGGCAAGCGCCCTTCCCGGCGCGCATTGAACCGTGGCATTCAACGGTCCCAT
>JAQVLM010000344.1 GCA_028704125.1 Opitutales bacterium | reverse complement strand
ACATTAGAACATGACTTCGATGCTTCGTATGTTTCATTTCAAAATGCGGGATCGCCATTCCCCGGACACTCAGTCCGGCTTAACCCTGTTTTGGTCAGACACGGACTCAACCATAAGGGCAGCAACACCGGCTGGGTCTTCCTGATGGGCCACATGATGCCCCGGGAAAGTCCGGATCGTCCAACCGCGCGCATCGGCCCATTGCCAGCTCTTGTCCGTTTTCGCACGATCCTCGATCTTCTGGTCTGCAGGAACAAAAGCCACATAGGTCACCGGTAAACTCAGTGCTTCCGGATTCTTGTATGAGACCGGCTGACTAAATGTTTTTTCCGGATGCGGAGTATTCGTCGGATACGGTCCTTCCGGATTCCCCCACCCGAAATGCACCAACCCATCCTTCACAACTGCTCCCGGAGGAGGACCACCGACGATATCATAAATACATTCGCCATCCTCAGGAACCGCCGCATCGAGATAGATCACGTGTCGGATTCGTGCCGGAATCCGATCCATCACCCCGGTTATGACCATTCCTCCATAGCTATGCCCGGATAGAACCACATCGTGCAAATCCTCGAACAGAATCAGGTTCACCACATCGTTGATGTGGGTATCCAGATTGACTTCGGCATTGGCCAGGTGAAAACGCTCCCCAAGTCCGGTGAGGGTGGCACGATAAACCGTATGCCCCTCTTTTGTCAGAAAACCGCCAGCGGCCTTCCACTCCCATCCACCCGCTGTAGCGCCATGAACCACAACAAAAGTATACTTCTCATCCCGATCTCCGGCCCGGATATCGGAAACGCTCAGGAACACGCACAGTGCCGTCGCAATCAGCACAGGAAAACGACTTGGAACAAACTTCATCAAGAGAACAATTGGGGGATTGGCAAACGCTCCGGTCCACAACCGGACAGAAATGCCGGAATACTGAAACTCCCGCGCCTCCAGTGAAACCGCGAGTTAACTTTACTGTCCAGTAAGCCAACACCAAACCCACTGTATCCTATCGAACCCGGGCATTGGACGTTCCGGATATGCAGAGCGACAACCCATCGATTGACACTGTCCAACAGAGGAATATCAGTCGCAGAACCTAATCACCAGTTCCTGTGTGGTAAAGACTGTGTCATTTCATCCAGAAGAGTGATTGTTCGATCCAAGCTGCCACGGTTCCGTTCAAAAACCATCCGGGCGGCTTCGCTCATGCGCGATGCGGATTCCGGATCGTTCAACAATTCACGCAGTGCAGGAAGCAACAATGCCCCGTCTTTGAGTTTCCTCGCACCGCCGGCAGATTCAAGCTCCAGGCACACCGCCCGGAAATTACTCATGGACGGTCCATAAATCATGGGAATTCCCAACGCCGCGGACTCGACCGGAGTTTGCCCTTGCCCGTGTGGGGGAAAGCTTTTCCCGATCACAGCCACATCCGCCATTTGGAGAAACCTTCTCAACTCACCAACCGTGTCGACGACGTACACATCAACTGGAACCGCTGACCGAACGCCATCCGAGCGGAAGGCCCAAACCAACTCGTCATAGGATCGGAGCAAGGCTCCGATCTCCATACGGCGTTCGCCATGCCGGGGAACCAATATCAAACGAAGCTTCGCTCCTTCGGCTCGCAAGGCACACATCGCGTCAATAATGAGCTTCTCCTCACCCGGCCAGGTTGAAGCGCCAATTACCACGCGATGGTCATCCTGCATATCCCATCCGGCATCCGCAAACATCAACTCATTTTCCTCATCCGATACCTTGGCGCCGTCCACTGCGTCGAACTTCAGGTTTCCGGTCACCCTCACCCGATTCTGGGGAATCCCTAAAGCCAAAATGCGATCGGCATCCATGGTTGAAGCCGCACCAATCGCGGACACACTTCCATGCATGATCGATACTGCAAAAGGCATCGCCTTGAGGCGAGCGCAGGTCCGATCCGAAATCCTCGCGTTGATCAGAACCGAAGGAATCCCTCGCTTTTTTGCCTGATGCAGGTGTTCCGGCCACATCTCCCCTTCCGTCAGGATCACTAGATCCGGGGCAACCCTGAGCCAGGCTCTCCGCACAAAAGGCCAGAAATCCAGCGGAAAGGCAAAAACATGAGTCGCATCCTTTCGATACGTATCCTTTGCCATCGCGTATCCGGTGCTGGTAGTCGTCGAAACATAAACATCCCAGTCCTTTGATGAATGCAGACGCTGAATCAGAGGACCGATCGCCAATAACTCGCCGACACTGACCGCCTGAATCCAAACCCGCTTCCGATCCCCGGACCGCTTCCGGGGACACTCCACCCATCCAAAGCGTTCCCGCATCATCGGCAAATAGCCGCCTCTCCTGAACATCCTCCGCAGATAGTAAGGGATCAGCAGGAGAAACATGGGAAGATACAGTATGCGGTATAGCCAGATCACAATCCCAACGTGTTCCCTCCCCGATTGACTCGTCAATACTATACGAACATGAGCCGACTCGTTCCTCGATCCAAGCTTTCACTTGCACATCCAGCATGTATGGTATTTAAGGAATTGAGGAAACAGCCGATTTGTCTCATTCATTCATCAATCCGTTTGTTCCTCGATCCTGAAAGTATTTAGCTTATCGAAATC
Organism: Opitutales bacterium; assembly: GCA_028704125.1. Classification (GTDB taxonomy): domain Bacteria; phylum Verrucomicrobiota; class Verrucomicrobiia; order Opitutales; family JAFGAQ01; genus JAFGAQ01. The sequence continues at coordinate 1,581 of JAQVLM010000344.1, read as the reverse complement.
TGGATGCCATCATGATATTTGAAACGATCGAGACCGCGCTGGAAGCTCATCCCGTATTGTCTGCCGCAATCCATCTTGGCGCGGTAACGGTCTGCCTCACTTTTTTCCTGTATCTCACAGGCACACGAAAGAAGCAGGTTGAATCAACCAAAGACGATAAGACATTCGCGTATGACATAGAAGGGAAATCCCATTTTCGTCCCGCGAAAGAATCGGCCAATCGCAACCCCTCTCCCGCAGCAGAACCCGGGAAATCGCTTCAGTCCAACCCACCGGCACCGCCTCCTCCCGGCATTCATTTGCCCCGCTCCGCCCCAATACGGCTCGAAGTCATTCCGGAACCGGCTGCTGAAAATCCATCATCCAACGCAGAAGCGGCTGCGACAACGGATGCTCAGGATGTGACGCAAGCCAAGGACCAGTCTCCGGGAAATATACCATCTTCTGCTAAACCGGATGAAAAGGATTTCACCATCCGTTTTCCCGAAGGGATGCCTCCAGTTGATACCCAAGACACGGATCCTGTCGCGCACCACACGAAGGAGGAAATCGCGATCAGGATCTACCAGATTTTTCAGGGAAAAGACGCCGAAACCCTTATCGCGATCGACAGAGAGGAGCATATTCTCGCGCTCAATCCGGGAGCAGAAAAACTGTTCCAATATCCAAGCCATGAGTTAAGGGGCAAAAAGATCGAGGATATCATATTTCTTGAACCCGGCGACAAAACGGGGACACCGGCATCCGGATCCGACCCATTCGACGACGACGACAAGCAAAGGGCGAAAGGGCACGCAAAGGACGGGAGCAGTTTCCCGGTTGGGGTCGAGCTCGAAATGGCAGACCGGCCATTGGGCATCATTCTGGTGAGGATCCATACGATGGATCTACTGCTTCAACCCGGAAAACCGGTATTCGAGGATCTTCCAGCCGTTGAACCCGAAGCAACCCGGGATTCGGCATCGACGATTGGCGCAATCGCCGCAACAGCAGCTGCGCTGCAACCGATCCTAAGTCAAACCGATTCCGAATCGGCCGAGCCTGAAGCCGTTGATCTGAAGCCCATCGAGCCAGTTGCTGAGGAAATCTCCGAAGCACAGGACACTACCGACGAATCCACCCCTCAACCGGAAACAACTTCGGAACCAGAACAGGCCGATGGGAACATCGCGCCCTCGCCCGAGACCGAAGAGACCCTTGAAGCGAAGCCCGACGCCGATGGCGCTCCCGTTCAGGAAACCGAACCTGAGGCAGTCGGATCGGAGCCCGAAGCAATTCCTGAGTCTATTCCCGCAACGGAGACGGCCTCACTGACCGAAGCACCATCCGCCCCCGTCGAGTCCGGGCCCAACCCTGTCGAACCAACAGAAGAAGCCACTGCGCCGGAACCCGAAACGCCGGTTGTTGAAGAGGCCGAATCCACTCCTCAAACCGAATTGTCTGACACTAACGACGAGCTGACGGATTCCGAAACGGCTTCTGATACAGAGCCCGAATCGGCCGAGCCTGAAGCCGCTGATCTGAAGCCCATCGGGCCAGTTGCTGAGGAAATCTCCGAAGCACAGGACACTACCGACGAAT
>JAQVLM010000343.1 GCA_028704125.1 Opitutales bacterium | reverse complement strand
TCTTGAGCGTTGCCTCGTCCGTGGGTTCGGTCATGAGAGATGCCACTATACATCCGATCATCGAGAAAACCAGGATAACCGGGAAAAACCAGAAGATCCGCAGGTCTGCGGCAACATCCGGGAACATCATGGGCAACAAGCCATTCCATACCATGGGAAGGCCGGCCACAACCATACCGGAGAGCATGCCCCAGAAGTAACCATGGCTGTTGAACCTCCACCAGTACCACTTCATCACGTTGGACGCGGTGTATCCACCCCAGAGCGCCGATACGATGATCTGGAGAACCTGATTCACGCTCTGCACCTGTGTTCCAAGATAAATACTGACGACGACAATGATAACGCCCACCGAGTAGTTGGTGATCTTGAGCTGACGCGGCGTCGCCTTGGGATTCATGTATTTGAGATAGATATCATTGCTGATGTAGGCCTGAGCCGCATTGAGGGTGCCGGAAAAAGTGGAAATGAACGCCGCCAGTAACCCGGCCAACAAAAGCCCGAGCAAACCAACGGGAACAAACTGGTGAATCGTCGAAGGCAAGACCTGCTCAAAGTCCACCTTTCCTGCAACCTCAAGGTTGAGCTGATTGTAGAAGATGATACCGAGCACCGCAAATCCGGCAATCATGAGGTAGCGCACCGGCATCAGAACCAGCGAAACAAAGCCACTCATCTTCGCGGCTTCTGACGGACTCTTGGTCGAAAGAATCTTCTGCATATCATAATTTGGAGCTGGGCCCGCGATACTGAGGAGGATCCCCTTGAACAGCATCATCATGAATATCGCCGAAAAGAGCGAATAACCATCCTCAGCCACCTTGTTCATGACTTCGGGAATGTGGGTCGACCAATCAATTCCCATTTCCAGACCAAAAAACGGATTCATCCAGCCCTCAGGCACACTCAAACCATGGGTTGCCACGGCACTGAAAGCAATGTATGCCACTACAACCGAGGCAATAGCCATGATGATGTACTGGAGCACATCGGCCCAAACGATACTGGTCATCCCGCCCAACACGGTGTAAAAAACCGCGAAAAGGGTGAAAACAATCCCATACAAGTGGGGAATATTCTCGGGTGCGATATCCCATTGCAGGTATTGATTCACCCATGACCACGGGATGAAGATCTCCATGAACTTCCCAAGTCCAACAAACCCGTATGCGAGGAAGCTCAGTCCGCTGATCAGTGCAAAAACCACGACAATACCATGGGACAAGCGGCTACCCTGTCCTTTGCCAAAACGGGTTTCGATCCACTCTGCCCCGGTGGTTACATTCGAACGCCGCAGCCATGCGGACAGAAATACCATTAGGAAGATCTGATTGAACACCGGCCATAACCAAGGGATCCAGATGCTCTTCAATCCATACACAAAAGTCAGCGTGACCAGCCACATGGTGCCCGAAATGTCGAACATGCCCGATGCATTCGACAGGCCCAGCATGTACCACGGAAGCTTGTTTCCACCGAGATAGTAGTTGCCCTGGCTGGCGGCTGCCCGTTTGGCCAAAACCAAACCGATCACAATGATCGCAGCCAAATACAAAAAGATGATGGAAGCATCCACCCACTGCAGCTGCATCAGCATCGGTTGAAAACTCATTCGACCAAACGCGGGAACATCCAAGCCAGCCATGGTTAACAGAGAAGATAGAGGGGTCATGGCATCCGATATAGAGAAAGCAGACCCCCCGACTCAATGCGGAAATTCGGGACGAGCCGAATTTCCGCTCTTACAAATGAACCAGTTTCAAGGGCAAAGAAATCGCCTTTATCACGGATGCAATGCTGGTCTTTCAGAAATCACATACTGATCTGGGGCCGCTGCGGATCCTGCCAATCGATATGGAAAAAGCGCCCGCGAGGTTCATCCGTGCGCTCATACGTGTGCGCACCAAAATAGTCGCGCTGCGCCTGAAGCAGATTCTGGGGCAAGCGCGCCGCGCGATAACTGTCGTAGTAGGCCAGCGCACTTGAGAAGGTTGGCGTCGGAATTCCTACGCTCACGGCAAGAGCCACCACTTCCCGCCAGTTTCGCTGAGCGCTTGCCACTTCACTCATAAAGTAGGGATCTAATAACAAATTGGGAACGGTTGGATTCAAATCGTATGCCTCTTTGATCTTCTGCAGGAAACGGGCACGGATAATACACCCCCCGCGCCAAATCTGCGCTATTTCACCAAAATTGAGGGTCCACCCATATTCCTTCTGGGCGGCACGCATCAATTGAAAGCCCTGAGCATAGGAACAAATCTTCGAACAATACAGCGCATCATGGATTTTTTCGATGAGTTGATCCCAATCCTTTCCAATGCTCTTGTGCGGGCCTGGCAACATTTGATAAGCGGCTTCCCGTTCTTCTTTCAATGCGCTCATGCAACGGGCAAAGACCGCCTCGGCGATGGTCGCAGCGGGCATACCGATATCGAGCGCACTCACACTTGTCCACTTCCCGGTACCCTTCTGTCCCGCGGCATCAAGGATCACGTCAACCAAAGCCACACCCGTCTGCGGGTCGGTCTGCGCCAACACCTCCGCCGTGATTTCGATCAAGTAACTGTTGAGAACTCCCTTATTCCATTCCCGGAACAATTTGGAGATGTCAGAAGGCGTCATTCCCGGATGGTGGCGCAGGATGTCGTAGGCCTCGCAAATCATCTGCATATCGCCATACTCAATGCCGTTGTGAACCATCTTCACGTAATGCCCGGCACCGTTTTCGCCAATGTAAGCAGCACAAGGAACCCCACCCTGAATCGGTTGTCCCGGCTTGCCTCCCCTGAGTTCGACGCCGGATTCAGGATCCACTTTGGCCGCGATCGCTTTCCATACAGGTTCGATATGCTTCCATGCATCAGCCTTTCCACCAGCCATCAGACTGGGCCCGAAACGGGCACCTTCTTCTCCTCCGGAGACTCCACTTCCAACAAAGAACAGTCCCTTGGACGAAAGATCCGCTTCACGACGGATCGTATCAGTCCATTTTGCATTACCACCGTCCACAATGATGTCACCCTTCTCGAGGAGAGGGACCAAACTGTCGATGACAGCATCTGTTCCTGCTCCGGCCTGAACCATGATAATCACCTTACGCGGCCTTGCAAGGCTCCCCACAAAAGACTCCAGATCCTCAAAACCAACAAGCCGGTTCCCGAGATACGCATTCCTCGATACAAACTCGGTGGTCTTCGATGCGGTTCGATTGTACACCGAAACCGTGAAGCCGTGATCGGCGATGTTAAGTGCGAGATTCTGTCCCATCACCGCGAGGCCGATGAGTCCGATGTCTGATGCATTATTAGCCATGAGTGTTGATTCAAATAAGGGTGTTGCGACGAAGATGAATCGAGTTCACCGACAAATCAAATACGGACTACGGAGTTTTCGGCGGATTCGCAAGCTTTCTCGCAGAAACGGGGCCTCGCCGCAAGGAACCCCGATCACACAAGCTATCATGCGTCCACATTCCGGTATTTTGAGTGTTGGGTTCGTGATTTCCATTGTGGTTCCTTCAAAATGGAGGAGGGACTGGATGCTTTGAGTGCTTCCACAAGCAGCTATTGCACGGCCAAGAAGGAGCGTATGGATGAAGTGGACCTCAAAGCAATACTGGTCAAGCTTGGCAAAGATCTGTCGGATCAAAACGAGATGCTGTGGAGGGCAGGCGTAGAGATTCCGGATTCGGGCGATCCGGGCAGCTGTATCCTCAAGTCCCACATGGAGCCAAAAGGTTGTATTCCCGACGGCGTCCGGGATGTAGTTGGGCTCCGTATCGCCCGCAATACGACTGACCGCGGCGACGGGTTGCCCACTGGCATGAAAAGCCCGCACGAACTTGAAAGTGCAGGCGCCTCCCCAGGAAAAACCGGTCATGTAAACCCGGCTGATGTCGATACGGTAATGATGGGTGTTGATCAGTTTGTTCACCGCTTCCACAAAGGCGGCCGCCTGCGCATCCGTCGAACTGTTAGCCGTCACAAAAAACGCCGGATAGCGTTTCCGGAGCTCCGTCGTGAAGAACGGACTCGCCTCATGACGAAGCGTGAAGACCACCAGCGGGTAATTCCGGTCCACGTTCTCAGGCTTGTTATAGCCCCAGGGAAGCTCCCACTTGAAGCCTTCCACCTCGATGCTTGCCGGCGCATCCCCGGCGACAAACGATTCCACCGGATTCCCCACCGTGCAG
>JAQVLM010000342.1 GCA_028704125.1 Opitutales bacterium | reverse complement strand
GATCTGTCGATTACTACCGGCACGGCGGCATACTGCCATTCGTGTTGCGCGAGTTGATGGCGTGACCGGTTTTTGTACCGATATCCGGGCTAGCCGTGACCGAAGGTCAGGCAGGAGACGTGTCGGGCTCCTGCTTTCCGGAGGGCAGCGGCGCAGGCGTTGAGGGTGGCTCCGGTGGTGAATACATCATCCACGAGAATGTAGGAAGCGTTTGGATCAACGGCAAAACCGGGGGCGGTAGCAAATGCATGCCGGGTATTCCGGATACGGGCCTCACGGGACAGTCTGGTTTGGGATTCCGTATCGATCCTGCGGACCAGTCCATTTTCGGTTCGGGCACCCGTCGCCAACCCGGAAATCAGTTGTGCGATCAAGGCACTTTGGTTGAATCCGCGTTCCCGCAGTTTGCGCGGGTGAAGCGGGACAGGAATGAGGATGTGGTCGGTTGCGTCGTCCAGATAGCCCGGCGCTTCGCGTATGATTTGGCGGATGTCTTGCAGGACGTAGTGTCCCTGATGATACTTGAGCTGGTGGATCAGGCGCCGGGTGGCTCCATTGAGGAGCACCGCGCTGCGGTTTCCTTCGAATACGGGTTCGAGCGCCGCGCAATGGCTGCAGGTAGGGGTGTTGCCGGTGCAACCCCAAAGGGGGGATCCGCATTGGAGGCAGCGGGGTTCGTGGATCCAGCGGATGGATTTGGCGGCTCTTGGCCCAAGGTAACGAAACCGGTTTTCAGGCTCAATGGGTTCGCCGGTCAGCAGACAGTCCCTCGGGAAAACGAGGTCGATGCAGGCGTCAATCGCTTGCCGCAGAAATTGAATCCGTTGGAAAGGCGGGTGCATTGCCAGTTTGGAAAGCGTTGGACTGGAGGTGCGGGCAAGAGCCGGGATGACGGATTGTGGCGTTGAAAACCGTGCTGGGTTCTGTGAGTCGATCAGCGCGAGATGGAAGCGGATGGGCCCATTACTCTTTCGATCTCACGTTTGAGAGAGTCCAGATTCATTGGTTTGGATATGAAGCCATCCATTCCCGCATGAAGGGCTTTGTCGCGATCGCCTTGCATGGCTCCGGCGGTCAGTGCGATGATTTTGGGTTGTTTTTCGGGCGGAAAGCGGCTGCGAATGATACGGGTTGCTTCAATTCCGTCCATCACTGGCATTTGAACATCCATCAGGATCAGCTTGAAATCGACGGTTTCCATACGTTCAAGGGCGAACCGTCCATCGGAAACACTCTCGCAGGGCATTCCGAGCTTTTGCATCATGATTTCGGCGACTTTGCGGTTGGTCGTGTTATCTTCGACGATGAGAGTAAGATAGGGGGCGGTTTCTGACGCGAAATCTTGTGGAGCCGGTTTTGCGAAGAGGGAGGTTTCGCCTTTCGATAGACGGACCATCCGTTGAATCAGGGTGAAAGGTTTGACTGGAATTCCGATGCCATGATGGGTGATTCCTGCATCATCGTGGATGGAAAAATCCCGTCCGTGGATGAGGATGGTTGAAGTAGCGGAGGGCCAGGTGCGGATCCATTCGATGGTCGAGTCAGTGGATTCGGGATCCAGCAGAATTACGAAATCGGATGGCTGGCAGGGTCCGTGGTCGGGATGCAGGGATGCGTGGCATTCGGTCTGCGCGCCGTTGTGAATCAGCCGGTCGCGGAGGTCATCCCGGCGTTTGGCACAGGAATCCACGAGGAGGATGCGGCGACCGGAGAGCGGTCCGGGTGTCGAAATATGGGTGGCGGGTGCGGGAGGCTGTGGACACTCGAGGGGTAGGGATACCGTGAACTCCGATCCTTCCCCTGTCGTGGATGAAACCGATATTGCGCCATGCATGAGCTCGACCAGTTTGCGTGAGATCGTCAATCCCAGTCCGGTGCCCCCGTAGATTCGGGTATCGGATGCGTCGAGTTGCGTGAATGGGGTGAAAAGCCGCTCCATCTTTTCCGGTGGAATTCCGATTCCCGTATCCCGGATTCTGAAGGTTGCCTCGCACCGTTTTTTCTCCGGATTGAAGGCTGTTTCAATGTGGATTTCGACTTCACCTTTGTTGGTGAATTTGATCGCATTTGACACCAGATTGAGCAGGACCTGCCGGAGTCGGACCGGATCACAGACACATTCCCGGATGATCTCGGGTGCGGACGATATGAAGCAATCGATCCGCTTGTCCGCAGCGAGTCCGCCCAGGGTTTCGAGAACCTCTTCGGCAATGGATGCGAGGTCGGAGGGCACACGTTCGATTTCGATTTTCCCGGCCTCGATTTTGGAGTAGTCGAGGATGTCATTGAGAATGGAGATCAGGAAGCCGCTGCTCCGGGTGGCGATGCTCACGATCTCCCGTTGTTCGTCGGGCATGGGCGATCTGGATAACACCTCCATCATGCCCACGACCCCATTCATGGGTGTCCGGATCTCGTGACTCATGTTGGCAAGGAACTGACTCTTCGCCACGCTGGCGGCTTGAGCGGCATCCAGGGCCTGTTTGAGTTCGGCGTTTGCCTCGTTGAGGGCCTGTGTCCGTGTTTCGACCAGTTGACTGAGCCGCAGCTTGTCCCGCTGATGTTTTTGTGAGAAATGCCGGACAAGCCACCAGATTGCGAGTGCGCTCAGGCAAACGTAGAAGACCCATGCGATGGAGGTGCGGTAGAAGGGTGGGCGTACGAGGAATTCGAAACCCGCAACCGGACCGGGAATACCGTTTGCATCGATGGAGCGCACCTCGAAGCGGTAGGGGCCCTCCCAAAGGTTGGTAAAGGATATAGTCGTGTTTTGGCTGGCTTCCGACCATCGATTCGATAGTCCGATGAGGCGATGTTGGAACGCAGGCGGATGGTTGACGTAATGGGAGGGATACATCACCGATACGGCGATGGAGTTTTGCGAATGCCGGAGGGTGAGTCCTGAGTAACGGAGGGTTCCGTCCCAGTTGAAACCGTGGGAGTTGTTGTCCCGAAACGAGACCTTGGTGATGAGCGGAGCGAGACTGCGGATTTCGCGTGGACTGGAGATCGAAGGATCGTGGCAGATGAGCCGGCGTTGGGACCGGAGGTAGGTGGTCCCGTCGGGGGCAAAGCCGGGGATCGGGTGGCTTTCCCTCAGGAGCCGCAGGGTGTCGTAGTCGGGTGTCCATTGTCCCGGGCCATTGGGTCGGAGCAGGAAAACCCCGCTGCGGTGGGGCATCCAGATGCTTCCATCCGGGTGTTGACCAGGTCTTGAGACGTAGCGGGAGGCATAGGGGTCCGGAAAGAGGGGCAAATCGAGTAACCCGGAAAAGGATTCCGTTTCAGGATCGAAACGGATGACCTGGGCCAGGTTTTTCAGGTAGACGCTTCCTTCGAACTCCCACACGTTGATCCATCTTGGTTTGATGTGCGGGACCGGATCAAAGGAGGTGGCCTTCATGGTTTCATTCTCGATGCTGATCCTGCATACACGTCCAAGACCATGTTCGATCCAGAGATCTCCCCTTGAGCTTTCGAAGAGGATCCCCGGTATGCCCATCGAGGGTTCGTGCAGCCCGATTCGCTTCCAGACCCCGGATTCTTTCCTGAGGAACTGATTGAATATGGTTCCCGCGCTGACAGCGAAATCCGGATGCTTGCGGAATATGTGGATGGCATCGGAGGCAAATCCTTCGCATATGGTGTGAAGGGCGCCTGTATCCGGATTGTATTGAAGGATACTGTCGGGTGTTCCGATGAGAAAATCACCGTTTTGATCAATCCCAAATCCGCGTGTTTGTATGCCATCACCGATGGTGACCGGTGTCATCCGCGGCATCAGGCTGTCGGGTGTTGTGGTGGGTTTCAGGACTTGTCCGAAGCTGTGGATGTAGACTGCGTCGCCCCGGAAGTATGGAGTGGGCCATCCGAGGGGCGGGCCCAAACGATGATCAATGACGGACAGGGGAGAGGGGAAGAAAACCTTTGCAAGTCCCTCGTTGAGGGATACCCACAAGATCCCCTCGTCGGTATGAATCATATCTTCAATCACTGCGAAACGATGATCGGCGGATGCGGGAATCGAAGATACCACTTCTCTGTCCGCATTCAGGAACAGGAGGCCCATGCTGTCGATGGCGATTGCCACATATCCGTCGCTGAGGGTTACCATTTGTCTGGAACCTTTCCGGATCAGTGGATCTGCTGGACACGAAAATGCCTCCGGTCCTGATTCGGTGAGTCGGAAGAATCCG
>JAQVLM010000341.1:1520-4196 GCA_028704125.1 Opitutales bacterium | reverse complement strand
CGGCTTTGGCAAAGCGGGTTCGGGCCAATTCCGGTCGTTTTAATACCGATGATTTCGGCTAGCACACATATGGGTTGGGGTGGTGGCATAAAGGGACGCCTTTTAACAGGTATACGCTCGTTTGGAGCCGCTTATCCATCTTCGAGTGGAGGTTTGACATCCAGTCACCGGGGGAGGATGTTATTCATGCAGAAACCCAATGCAATGGATGTGGAAAGTGGAGATGAATGAACAGACGGAAGTCGTTCCGGATATCGCTGCTGCGACGACTACGCAGAAGGAGCCGGTTTGGCAGGTGCTTGTGTTGAATGATCCGGTGAATCTGATGTCCTATGTGGTGAAGGTTTTTCAGAAAGTCTTCGGCTTCTCCGCCCAGCGTGCGGAGCGTCACATGATTGAGGTCCATCGGGACGGACAGTCGATTTTGTGGGTTGGGGAAAGGGAACGGGCCGAGATGTATGTGCAAGAGTTACAACAGTGGCAATTGACCGCTAAGCTGGAGCGCCAGAATGGGTGACATTCATTTGAGCATGGACGGAGAGTTTATGGAGCGGTTCGTCGAGCCGCTTCGAAAAATGGACGAGATGACCGCATCGCTTGCGCAGTCGAAGGTTCTCATTCCCGAGGGAGATGCCCTCATGCGGCAGTTGTGGATCGAGCACCTGAGGAGTTCGCTGGCCGCCGACATGGAGGTCTTTTGGACGCTGATCGGCGATCAACGTTTTGGAAATGAACCCCTTGTTTTGAGCCCCGCTGAGGCTGAGTCGGTGCTGCGGGCGGCAGCGTCCTTGCGGATGCGGATACGGGAAGCGTTTCTGTCCGACGTGGAGGATGGGGTTCTGGAGAAAGGAATGCTGGATGTCCAGAGCCTACCGCCTGATCTGCAGAAGGTTTATGTGAGTTACATTTTTCTTGGGAGTCTGCAGGAGCTGCTCATATCGCACCTGTAGAAACCCGCACGAAGGGATTGAACCGACAACTTCAAAACAACCATGCTCAACAAAGAACAGCGCAGTTTGGAGCAATCGTTCTTTGAGAAACGACTCTCCGGATTGGGGATCATGCTTCCGGATGTGCCAAAGCCACTTGGCAGCTATGTTCCGTGGGTGATGAGTGGAAACCTGTTGTATCTGTCGGGGTCGGTCTCGTCCCTGTATCAGAATCCGGACGGTTCCCGTCCGTTTATTGGTGCGGCGGGGAGAGAGCGGACCCTCGAAGAGGCGCAGGCGGCCGCGCGATATGCCGCTATGGTGCAAATGGCCGTGATCCGTGATGCGTTGGGGTCCATCGATTGGGTCAAGCGGATTGTTTTCGTCAGCGGATTTGTATGGGGCGTCGAAGGTTTCACCGATAGTCCCAAGGTGATCAACGGAGCCTCGGATCTCTATGGCGAGGTTTTTGGTGAGGCCGGTCGGCACGCCCGCGCGGCGGTTTCGGTTTCCGGGTTGCCCGGTGGGGCGACGGTGGAGGTACAGACCATCGTCGAGTTTGATGTCTAGGCTGAACCCTTCTTGGGGTTCTTTGCGTTAAGGTTCCATGGGTTTGACAATCCTTTACTCGTGAATAAGCGGTAAAATCTGATCGTCATAACTGGCATCGTGTAACGCCGGGTCGCCTCGATGGGTTCCCGGATAAGAGATAACCACTGTGAACATATACATATGATACAATATTCTGGGAGACTGTTTCGGCTGATAAGTGGCATCGCGTGTGCCTTTTTGGTGAGTCAAGCATCTGCGGACAGCATTAAGATCGGGCAAAAGGCCGAGGTCGGAAGCTGGCAATTGAGGCAGGAGCTCACCACGGACGATCGTGGCAGGCAGAGCGCGCAGGAAGTGCGCACATCCATTGTCGGGGAAGAAGAACGGGACGGTATTGCCTACGTCTGGGTCGAGATGGTGATGCAGCCTTACTCGGTTGACAAGAAGGGTAATCAGAAGCCTTCCGGAGATCGCACGATTATCAAAACGCTGGTGGAGAAGCAGCTCTTCTCCGGCGACATCGCCAATGTCTTCAATAATCTGAGGGGCATTGGGAAGGAAATGATCATGCAGCAGGGAGACGGCGATCCCATGGCGATTGAGGAAGGCGGCATGATGGCGGACACGCTTCTGAAATCAATGGGCAGCGAAGTGAACTTCGATTTCAAGGAAGTCGGTCGTGAGAAAGTGACAACACCGGCAGGATCCTTCGATGCCCGCATTATTGATGGCAGTGGGACGATGGAAATGAAGGTTTTTGTGAAGACCATCCGGGTGAACAGTCGTTCCCGTCAGTGGGTGAGCGACAAAGTCCCCTTTGGAATCGTCAAGTATGAAACTGAGTCTGAAATGGATGGAAAAGTGAGCAAAGTGTCCGGATCTGTGATCGAGTATGGAGCCTCGGGAGCCAAGAGCCTGATTACCAAGACTCCCCAGAATCTTCAGATTCCATCCCTTCCGTTTTTCGGAGGATGATGGCTTGATGCTGGCCTTTCGGGGAGTCCCTTGAGTGGTTTTGGGGTAAGTTTCCGATTGTGGACGGATTGTGCTTGAATTCACTTCCGGCAACTGCAAGATCCCAAACTTTCCCACAAGGGCCAACGGAGAGATGACAGAGCTGGCCGATTGTGCACGATTGGAAATCGTGTGTGCTCCAAAAGGGCACCGGGGGTTCGAATCCCCCTCTCTCCGCCAT